>CAZCNI010000116.1:0-6657 GCA_964499765.1 uncultured Polyangiaceae bacterium | reverse complement strand
TCATGGCGCCCTGGCGGCGGTCTGCCCAAGTCAGCACGACTGCTACCGTCATGGATAACAGCAACGACACGAATACGACCTTGACGGTCACAACGAGAATTTCGGCGAGCAGACTCATGGTTGGGCTCCCGCTTGATGGCTGGATTCTGCAGATGCGGTGGGCGGCGCCTCAAAGAGCGCGCGGGCTGCCGCTAACGATTTGGAGGCCACACTCTTGCCCAATGCACGGGCCAAGTGAGCCACCCACTTGAATGCGGGCAACGCCTGTCCTTGCGGTGCAATGGCCTGCTGACTCACTTGGGCGAGTCCTTCTACATTAACGTACGTGCCTTCGATTTCCGCCCAGGTCGTGACCGGCAACACTACGTTAGCCCCCGTAAGCAGCGGGCCTTGATGCGACGCGAGCACGATCCGCTTACCTGAAGTGAGCTGACTCACCTGTTCGCAGGCTCGGGCGTCCTTGAGGGTCGAACCGAGAATGATTACATGCGTCAATTGACCCGACTGCAGGCGTTGAGCAAGTTCGCTACCGGGCAGCGGCTCGCTATTGAGCAACTGACGGACACCTGCTGAGTTCGGGTTCCGATCGGCTTGCATCAGCACGCCGTCGCTGTTGCCCGGTGTGCGGCCTGCCTCGAAGAAGGTTTCGGCACCGAGCACTTGACTCAAGGCGAGCAGCGCGGCGTTCTCCTCCTGCGAGAACTCGGCACCGAAGACCACCCCGAGTTTCTGGCCACTCACGCCACGCAGCAACTCAGCAGCTTTCTCCAGCGCGGCCTTGCGCGGCACGGTCTCGCCCGCGATGCTTGCCTCGAGAATTCGATGCTCGTGGATGCGCGCATAGTCGAGCATGCCGACGTCGCACATCCAATGTTTGTTCACGGCTTGGTTCTCACGTGGCCGGTAGCGGTACACCTTCGACTCGCGCGGGTCATAGTCGGTCAGTGAGTTGCACCCCTTGGAGCAGCCAACACAAACACTGGGCACGCTGTTGAGAAACCAGACGCGCGCCTTGAAGCGGAACTCTTTGGACGTCAGCGCGCCTACCGGGCACACCACCTCGGTCATCAGCGAGTAGTTGTGGTCGAGGCGCCTGCCGGGAGCGACAGTAATCTCGTTGAGATTGCCGCGTTGTGACACGCTGAGCACCGGGTCCTTGGCGAGCTCATTGCAAACGCGTACACAGCGGGTGCACACGATGCAGCGCTCGGCGTCGTAAACGATGTGCGGCCCAAAATCCACGGCCTTTGGCTTGTGGATGGGCTCGTCATTCATCCGCTTCTTGTTGGGACCTTGGGTGAGCCAGTAGTCTTGCAGTCGGCACTCGCCGGCTTGGTCGCAGATGGGGCAATCTACCGGATGGTTCAGCAACAGGAATTCCTGAACCGCAGCGCGTGCGCGCACCACATGGTCACTCGAGTCACTCAGCACTTGCATCCCAGCTGAAACCGACTGCTGGCAAGCGGGGACGAGCTTGGGTTTGCTCTCTTTGATGTACTGACCACTGGCCGCATCCCACCGGAGCACGTCGAGCATCATGGCTTTGCGCCCAGGGGGCGGAAGCAGTTCAACCAGACACATGCGGCAGTTGGCGGCCACGCTCAGGCCTGGGTGCCAGCAGTAGTGAGGGATGTCGATCCCCGCGCGGGCAGCGGCGGCAATGATGGTGTCCCCAGCTTCGAAGGGAATTTCTTTGTTGTCGATCTGAAACGTCGCCATCAGCTAACTCCGTCAGTGGTCACACTCACCACCGATCATGTTGAGTGACCCGAAACAAGGCACCACGTCCGCGATCATCTGCCCAGTAATGAGGCTTTCGAGGCCACCGGTGACGTAGAAACTCGGCGGTCGGATACGTACCCGGTGCGGGGTTCCGCTTCCGTCGCTGACAAGATAGAAACCCAGCTCGCCGTTGCCGCCTTCGGTATAGCCGTACACTTCACCTGCCGGCAGCTTGATGCCTTCCATCACGAGCTTGAAGTGCTGAATCGTCCCTTCGATCGTGTCGTATACTTGGTCTTTGGCCGGCAGCATTATGCGTGGATCATCAATGTTGACCGGGCCATCCTTCGGCATCCGCTCCGCGCATTGGGCGATGATCCGTGCGCTCTGGCGCATTTCTTCCAAACGCACCACGAAGCGGTCAAAGCAATCGCCGCGTACGCCCACCGGCACTTCGAACTCCACGTCACCGTAGCGCAAGTAGGGGTGCGCCTTTCGCACGTCGTAGGGAATACCCGACGCGCGCAATGTTGGCCCTGTCCATCCCAGCGAGACAGCATCGTCCGCTGACATGACGCCGACGTTTTCCAGCCGATCGAGAAAGATACGGTTCGTCAGCAGCAGGCGTTCTGCCTCGCCGATCACCGAGATCACGTGAGTGACGACCGCCTGGGAATGCTCAGTGAAACCGGGAGTCGGGGGTAGCGCCATGCCACCGATGCGGCCAAATGAGTGCGTGAGGCGCGCGCCCGTTTCTTCCTCGAAGATGTCCCAAACCATCTCGCGTGCCTTCATCATCCAGAGGTACGGAGTGAAGGCGCCAAGCTCCATGGCCATGGCTGAAACGCAGGTCAGATGATCGGCAATCCGGGCAAGCTCTCCCAACATCATCCGATAGTACTGACAGCGCAGCGGTACCTGCAGGTCGAGCAGCTTCTCGCACGCCAGTGCATAGCCGACATTGTTTAGCAGCGGAGACACGTAGTTGCAGCGATCCACGTAAGGGAACACTTGGCTCCAAGTGCCGCGCTCACACATCTTCTCGAACCCTCGATGCAGATAGCCAATTTGGACATCTGCGCGTTCGATGTTCTCTCCGCTCAACTCGACGATGATGCGCACGGTACCGTGCGTCGCCGGATGCGCGGGGCCCATTTTCAACAACATCGGGTCTGCATCCAGCGTCACCGACGGTGTATCTAGGTCAATATCCGGGGCTTCCATAAGTTTCGTGCTCGGGTGTCAGTCAAAGATCGTCATCAGCCGCATCGCGGTTGGTGAGCCATTGGTCATGAGTTTTTCTACCAAACGACATGCCCTCACTTGGACCGAAGGGCGGTAGCTTTTCTATGTTTTCCGCGTCGCGGAAAGCTACTAGCGGCTGAATGCGGTCCGCTGGGTAGTCCTTGCGCAGCGGGTGGCCCACGAACTCCGGGTAGAGCAGGATTCGGCGCAAGTCTGGGTGACCGCGAAAGTCGACGCCAAACATGTCGAAGCACTCGCGTTCTGCCCAGTTCGCAGAACCCCAGAGACCACTCCATGAGTCAATCTGAGCCCCGGTGCCATCGGTAGCGCCAACGGCTGCCTTTGCACGCAGTCGGTGCCCCAGTCTCAAAGACGCCAGATGCGCGACAACCTCGAAACGGGGAGTCTTCTGGGGATAGTCAACAGCGGTTAGATCAACCAGCAGCGCCATGTCGCAGCCCGGGTCGTCGCGTAGGAACTTCCCAAGCGCCAACCAAGACTCTGGCTCGATGACGACTGTCTCGTCTCCGTGCTGCGAATAGCTGTCGAGAACGGAGTCGGAAAACTCGTTTCGTACGAGTTCTATGAGCTTCTGTGCCATGCGCCTCGTTGTCCCTGGATAATTAGGCTTGGGAAGGCCTGCGTAGTTGTACGAGACCTAGAGTTGGGTCGGTCACTGGATCGAATCGGGGTTTGACCACGCTGGGCCTACGATCCCCGCTCTGGATTTTGTCTTGCAGCAGCATGAGCCCGTCGAGCACCGCTTCTGGTCGTGGCGGGCAGCCGGGAATGTAGACGTCGCAGGGGATGATCTTGTCGATACCCGCCACCGTCGTGTAGTTGTCGTAAAAACCACCCGAGGAGGCGCAGGTGCCAAACGCCAGCACCCAGCGCGGCTCCGCCATCTGTTCGTAGATGCGCCGGAGAATCGGCGCTTGCCGTTGCGAGATGGTTCCAACGACCCACAACAGATCGCTTTGCCGCGGAGAGGACCGCGGCGCCTCCGAACCAAACCGAGCAAAGTCATAGCGCGGACCCGAAACCGCCATGAATTCCATCCCGCAACACGCGGTAACGAATGGGTACATGAACAGCGAGTATTTCTGAGCCCAAGCCAGGATTGACTCGAGTCGCGTGGTAAAAAATCCTGTTTCGGCGGGGTCGAGCACCGTCGTTGTAGGGTTGATCAGTTGTCCCATTCGAGAGCTCCTTTTTTCCAACAATAGACGAGCGCCACGAGGAGCGCGGCAATGAAGCCGCCCATCGACAGGAACCCGACCCAACCTAGATCCTGTGCCAACACGGCCCAGGGATAGATGAACGCGACTTCCACATCGAAGACCACGAACAGAATCGCGGTGAGGTAGAACTTGACGCTGGGTTTGGTTCCCTTGGCGCCTTCGGTGTCGTTGCCGCATTCGAACGGCATTTGCTTCTCGGGCGACGCCTTGCGGCGCCCCACGAAGTGACCCAACAAGAACATCGCCGCAGCCACGACCGCTGACAGCGTGAACGTGATCAACATCGGAAGGTAAAGAGAGACCATCGGGTGTCCTGAGTGATGAGAATCGGATGAGCCAGCGGGCTGCGAACCGGAGACGGGCCGCGCGACTATAGTCGATGCGACGAACTGTGCCCGGCGGGGCTAGACTGGGGGGTCACCATAGCCCGGGTTGAGCGCCAAAAGCGACGCCTATCTAGGTCCGGAACTGAGGACTTGTCAACGTAAGCCTCAACCCCTCAGGGGACCCCGGTCCGGGCATTTTTCAGGAGAATTTGCCACAATTGGGGCGGACAGGGCCATTCCGCTCTAAAGGCCGGTCAAACCCCGGTCAATTCGTGCCAGCGCTCTAACGCGTCACCGAGACGCTCTCTTAGTTGAGACAGCAGCGCATCGACTTCGTTCGAAGTTGCACCCGATTCGCGCGCCTGAATTGTAGCGCCGAGCGCCGCGACCCAGCGTCTGCGCGCAATGAACGCAGCGGCAAGCTCCAACCAGACGGTTCCACCGGTTACCCCGAGGGAGGCAGCACGTTTCAGGGGGCCAATCGCCTCTCCGTCGCGGCCGGATCGCAGCATCGACTGCCCAAGTCGGTGATAGACATCGGGTGCAACCCGTGTGTCGCCCGCGTACTGGATGCCTAAGCGCAATATCTCTTCCCCCTTTTCGGATTCCCCCAGGGAGATGCAGGCACTTCCGAGCAGAGCCAGCGCAGTCGCAATCCGCACTCTGGCTTCAGGGCTCAAAGCCTGACCCTCGGGGGTCCGCATGAATATGGCCAGCGGTGCGGGCCAAGTGCCGAGCAGTTCGATAACCTTTAGCTCATCACCCTTGGCCGCAGCCTCTTCGGCATCTGCCACCCGAGACAGGTCAATGGCGCCACGGTTCGGCGCGGGCCGCTCGGCGCGTTGCAGCTCGTCACGAACGTGAAGTCGAATCCGAGCCCGAAACTCTTCGAGTTCGTAGAGCTCCTCGACCCCATCGCGGTGCGCCCGCAGCATCGAGCCAAAGGCGTCGTGCGTGAGCGAATGCAGGCTGTACCCGAAGAGGGGAGACAACAACAGGTAGCGCACCCCAATATGACGCTGAATGGCTTCGATATCAGTGGGTCGCGTGGGCGCTGGACCGGGTGGCTCTTCAGTCGCCAACGCGCTCACCAGTCGTCGGCGAAAGTCGAGCAGCGACATGCGCTGCGCAGGGGGCTCAGGCGAGGTGTTCTCTTCGGTAACGATAACGTAGTCGATAAGCGTCTGATCGGGATTGCGCCTGTCGATTGTCAGGGCGACGATGCGCGCGCCCACTATCATGGAGAACGCGAAAAAGCGTGCGCCCACCACATCGCAGAGGGTCTGAAAACTGCCGACCCCTTCTCCGATGCGCTCGAACCAGCCATCAGTCCGAATCGACTCGAGCGGAAACACGCGGCTAGCGGCCATTCACAGACCTAAGGCTTACACTGGAGGCTGAAGGAAACCAAGGGCTGCTCCTTGAATAATCGGCGCCGATCGAAAAATTGGCCTGAATTATTCCCTCCGGGCAAGCGCGACTGGCGAGTGGCGAGCGTCTGGGCCCGCGCTAGACCTCGTGCGCTTTGCCCCTCCGAATTCATACGTTGTACTGCGGATTCTTGCAGCCGCGGCTCGACGCCGTGCGGCGGCGACTGACCAAGCATTGGCCCGCGCGCGGGGTGCCCTGTCGTTGCTGGCTCGTGGAGACTCCGGCGGGTCTCGTTCTGGTGGACACCGGAATCGGTCTCATCGACATCGCACTACCCTGGCGGAGACTTGGCGCCCGGTGGCTGACTCTCTTTGAAACGCCCAAGGATCCAGACATCACGGCCGCCCACCAGATTCGCAAACTGGGTTTTTCTCTCTCCGACGTTCAACACATCATTCTCACGCACGCCCACGCGGAACACACCGGCGGGCTCAGCGACTTTCCTGAAGCGCTGGTGCATCTGAACGCCCAGGCCATCGACGTCATCAAAACCGACCGTGCCACGTCGTGGCGCTATCGTCCTCAGCACTGGGCTCACAAGCCACGCTGGGAACCCTGGCACGACGGCAACGTGAGTTGGTTCGATATGCGCGGGGCGCAGCGCATCGTCGGTCTGCCCGAAAGTATTTTAGTGGTGCCACTGCCCGGCCACGACATCGGTCACGCCGGGGTCGCCGTGCGCACCGAGCGCG
>CAZCNI010000115.1:0-6666 GCA_964499765.1 uncultured Polyangiaceae bacterium | reverse complement strand
TAGAGTCTTTCCTGGCATTTGAGCGATCTTGCGCCTCAGACCTAGGCGGTCATTGGTTTCTGCACCGATGCTGGAACAACTAGTGGCCAGCTAAAGGCGACCATCGTTGGCTCAAGCGCCTGGAGCGCTACGCGAGCTTCGGCAGCGTTCGGACGCGCGGAAGGATTGTGCCTCAGACACGCGGCCAGCACAATGGATAGGTCAGCAAATCGAGGGTCGGACCCCAGTCTCGCGAGCTTTTCTGGCCAACCGTCGTGAGTTACGTGCGCTGTCACCAGCGACATCTCGTCCATTCCATCGAAGAGCGGCTGACCCGTGAGTACTTCGAATGCCATCGAACCGAAAGCATAAATGTCTGCGGTCGTTGGATTGGCTTTGCTGTTGTCCTCCAACACACCAAGGACTTCTGGCGCACAATAGTCCAACGTGCCGCAACCAGGCCGGATCTTTCTGCCGCTGAGACCGAAGTCCACCAGCACCGGCGTTTCACCGTCTCGAAGAATGACGTTCGATGGCTTCAAATCCAAGTGACCGATGCCAAATGCATGCATGGCTTCGAGCCCCGACAGTATACCGGTTAGGTATCGCAATGCGCGCTCTACGCTCAGTGAGCGACTTCGGACCAAGCGATCCAGAGCAAAGCCGCTGATGAGCTCCATCACCAATATCGGCTTAGGTCGTGCTGCCAGATCGAATGTTACAAATCGTGCGAGATTCGGGTGGTGCGGGATGGCCAAGAGAGCGCTGGCTTCCTCGCGGAACAGCTGCATGAACTCTTGCTCGCTCAAGCTGCGAGCCGTTGTCGGGTCGTACTCGGGCACCTTGAGTGCAAAAAGAGTGGCGCGAGGGCTGTTTCGTTCTTCAACGCGTCGAGCGATGAAGACGGAACTTGTGCCGCCACTACCGAGTGCACGAACCACGTAGAAGGAGCCGATGGTTCGACGCGGAAGTAACCAATCAGGGAGCAGCGAGCGTCGCTTATCGAGAGGTATCGGGTAGACGTCGCTCGACGCGGCAGGAGGCAGTGCATCGATCCGAGAAACAACTTGACCAATTGCCTGCCCGATGGGGTCGGGTAGGTTCACCGTTAGGTCGGCGACCGCTTTTTCCAGCGAGTGAGCGTTGGCGGCGACACCATCAGCCAATGTGCGCTCGATGAGAACACTCAATGGTACGACATGTTCGTGGGGAATTGGATTTTCGCGCTCCTGGCTTACGAGGCGATGCGCGGCGGCAAGACACATTTCTCTAAGAGCACCTGCTGCACGCTCGACGTCGCGTAGCGCATCGAAGCCTGCGCGTTGACGGTCGACGAGCTCACTGAGTCCGCGCGCAACGGCGACAGCTTCCAGCCCGCGGCCGAGCCGCAATACGACTTGTCGTAACGCTTCTGCTCGATATCCGCCGCCAGCGCCAATGCCTTGGCTCAGTCTGACCACGCGTCGTGCAACGACGAGCTCGTCACCAAGTGCCCCGTCATCCATGGGTGATGATGGTGGTTCGAGTTGGGCGTCTTGACCCTCAGCAATGTCCACGCCGAGAAACTGCGCATAGGCTGCCAATGGGCCAGCGACGTCCTGATTGGTGGATGCCTCCGCGATTGTGGCGACACTTTCCTTATCCACCAGGCGAGTCGCAACGAGTAGCAAGAGGTCACTCGGATCGCAGACGTTCTCGCGAATAGCCGCGTCAAAGCCACGAGCCAACGTTGCGCATAGAACTCTGTGAACACTCGCGTCGGGGCCCTCGGCTAGGTGCTGGATTAGTGTCTGTAAAGTTCTGCGAACGCGAGCGCGGAACCGTTGCCCGACGTCTTCGGCTTCTCCCTGAATCGTCTCCGCGTCGACTAGATGCAATAAAGCTTTGAGCCGACGCTGTTGAATCACAGGCTGGCTCAGGTCGAAGGCCGATGCCGACGACACTTCTTCCGCGTCGAGAATCCAGTTGCCCAGACGGAAGTAGAGACTCTCTACCTGGGGTACACTGGCGTCACTGTCGCCGGGACGGCGGTTGAGAAGCAACAAGTCTGCGAGCGTGGAACGCTCGAGGCAGCTCATGTCAATATCGGTCAATAGTGCCAGAGTTTCCACCGTCTGCTGACCAGTGGACGCGTTGAGTTCAGCTAGGCGCTGGGCGACCAAGTGCGCGGCTTCAATGGTCGACAACGCGGCCTGATGCGCGGCGCGCGCCCCTTGGGTCTCATAGGCGACCAAGGCTTGACGCACGCCTTCCATCAGAGTGTTTTCGTTTGCGCTCCGGTCGATCCCACTGAGGATCATTTGTTTGATGGCTGCGGTGGCGTTCGAATCCACCGTTCTTGAATTCTCCAAGGCGTGACGTAATGTTTGCACAGTGCGTTCACCAAACGTGCGATTCGCAAGGCCCTGCAGCAGGGAGGCGAGGGACTCAGCCACGTCGAGCCGATGCGACTCAGCGAGCAGGCTGAGTAGCCCCTCTGCGGCATCAGGTTCAGCTTCTATGACTCGAGGCAATCCAGCAACCATGGCCGAAGCGATGCCGGGGTCGGCTTGCCCAATCTCGCCGAGTATCAGTCGGCGACACTGCTTCATGACCGTGTGGGGATCACTCGGGAGCAGGGCAACGAGCGAGACAGCCGCGCGTCGCCACTCAGTTGGACTAAGGGTTGGGTCAAGTGCAGACTCGACTTCTTCCCTAACGCTTGCATCAGCGCAGGCCAATAGCCCCCTGGCTACTGCTGCGTGCCGCCATACCAAGGGCTCGCGGTCGGCGAGTAGTTTTCGAGATACGCTCTGCACATCTGATCCCAGCAGCAACCGTTTAGGGTACGAATCCCCTTGCATTGCACGCAGTGCAGCCTCACGCGTCGCGTGTTCCAATATCTTTGCAGCGAGCCGCCGAGCAGAGAGCGCGCCCACGCTGGGTCGTGCCACCCAGCGTTCGAAATTGTCACGTCGGACCACGAGCGCTAGCGCAAGGGCGTCGGGGTTGACTGTGGAACCAGTTGGGAGGTCGAGTAGTAGGCTGACTCGTGCGCGCAAGGCCGGGGTGTCCAATGAACGCGCTGCGCTCAGGGCGATCCTGACGGCGACCGCATTGAACGTCGAAGCGGTTCCTTCATAAACGCGAGCAAATACGCGTCGCCCCAGCTCCCGGCGCTCGCGCCCGGCGGGTAGAGCAGACGTGAGTTCGTACAGAGCAACCGCACTCTGTCTTGGCTCTATCCAGTCGAGATCATCGACGAGGCCATTGGTCAACGCCACACCCGTCGCGCCGACGATAATCTCCGTCCCGATGCTATCGAGCGGGGAAGGACCTTCGACTCGAATGCCTTGCCCGAGGCTAGCGATAATCTGGCGCCAATTCGCGCGGCGCTCCGACGCCGACTCGGCGCGCGTGAGCATGACGAAGGATTCAAAAAGGCCAATTCGGGAACGCATTTTAGTAGCGAGGTTCAGGATGGGTAGAGCGGAGGACGACGGGAGCCTGCTCGAATCAAACCGACACAGGGAATAACAAACTAAGTTGAAGCAGTGGACTCGTTATGACAACGCGTGAGCAAGCCACGTTGCGATTATCCAATAATGTCCAAACGTTCCGTAGTGCTTCCGTGCAGCAATACCAAAAAACGGCCAGGCGACTTGCCGCCAGCCGAAACGGCCGTCAGCGTCTTTCATCGCGAGTAATGGCGACAGTCCAATTCTATCAGCACCGGCCCGGTAGACTGGGGAACCACCGCCCCAACCAAACTTGAAGCTTCGAGCCCCGAGATTTCGTGAACCACCGCCTCTCGCGTCAAAGTTCTATGCTGACTCGGATGTCCTTAACCGCACATGACGGAGTACTGCTTGTTGGTCATGGCACCGTGAGCAGCCTAGCAGCATTACCAGACTTCCTGCGAGAGATTCGGCGCGGTCGAGAACCGCCTGACACGCTGCTTGCCGAAATGGTGAGACGCTACGAGTTGATTGATGGCTCACCTCTGCTGAGAATCAGTCACGAGCAAGCAGAGGCATTGGCTGAACAAGTTCAGCTGCCGGTGCTGATTGGAATGCGGTTTGGCGAGTGTAGGATCGCGGACGCACTCCAGCACGCAGCACGGGCTGGAATTCGTAGGCTCGTGGTAGTGCCGATGGCGCCGTTTAGTGTCGGGCTCTACGTCAACGAGACTCGACAGGTGCTGAAGGAATTGCAGGCAGCCGGGCACGGAAGAGGGCTTGAGCTTTACACGGTCAGCGACTGGGGAGAACACCCGCAACTCATCGAAGCATTTCGAGTGGCCGTACTTGCCAAGATCAACGAGTGCGAACGATGCGATGCGACCATTGTTGCCACGGCCCACAGCCTGCCACGTCACGTGATTAGTTTGGGAGACACCTATGCGATTCAGGTACAAGCCTCGGTGAACGCGCTACAATGTGCACTCGGTCGGGAGCTAATACTTGCCTATCAGAGTCAGGGTGAAGGAGGTGGTACTTGGCTCGGACCAAGTCTCCGGGAACGAATCGAGCAGCTGGCGCAGCACGGCACCCGAGAGATCGTAGTAGTGCCGATTGGGTTTCTGAGCGAGCATGTGGAAACATTGTATGATCTGGACCACGAGGCGCGTAGCCAAGCGGAGCGAGCCGGTATTAAAATGATTCGAGTGCCGGCGCTCGATGCTCACCCGGGACTCATTCTGTGCTTGAAAGATATGGTATGCGCTGCTTTGGGGCGATCATCGACAGTAGAGCGTTCAGAATGAGAGGACGGTTAGATCAATGAGATTTCTTGGGCAAGGGAAGACTTCTGGAGCACCTGAGGCATGAGGACAGCGACGAAGATCTGGGTCACGCTGGCGCTGACCTGGCCGGCGCTGTGCGGCTGCGCTTGGTTTCGAAGTTCCATCAACAGCAGTCCCGGAATTCGCTGGTGGTTGTTCGCCAATTTTGGTGCCAACCAGATCTGTCCGCAAGTTCTGTCATCTGGTGTAGGCCTTCGCCTCAACAATACCGGTGACATCGTGGGGCGATTCTTTCCCAACCGGTGTGAATACCGCGTCAATGACGCGAGCCAAACGGTGACCGTTTCATTTGGCGGTACGGGCTTCGCATGGACACCGATTGCTGGACGCGTTGGCTTTGCGGCAAGCGCAACGGTCGAATACCGAATGGATTTCAAGTTGACGGACGACGCAACGTACGTCTACGGCGTGGTAGCAAGCAATCCGATCCCTCCACAATTCCAAATCGGCGCAGTCGAGAATACGCTAGTTAACTGGGCCACCAAGACACCTGTGGGATACCTCGCGAATGCCTTTGGAAGTCAGATCCTTTCCGGCGAGCTCGCCGCTGGGTTTACGGCGATTCGTTCGGACAGCGGGGACGAATTCACACTTGGACACTTGGACCCTCCGGCTCGACCACGCAAGCCCTTTGGTCTCTCTGGCAAAGATCGAGTGTTGTGCGTCAGCGAAACGGCAGAGTTGCACCCGGGTCAGGTCGATATGGCGGGGCCAGTCAAAGTGACTGAAGCTGATCAGGCCTTGTACTTGCATGTGCATGTTGATGGTTCCGCCATGGAGGGTTTCATCTGGCCAAAGTCGGTGATTGACCCCTGGCGAGAAGGCCTTCAGACGGGTGCGCCGCTGACACTACCGCCCCAAGCTCCAAACGCTCAGTTCATGCTCAATCCGGGAGCCAATCAGTTGCGCATACCGCTCCGACCGGGCAGCTACATGGTCGTTCTCGACATGTCATCGCAGTTGGGACAGGTCAATCCGCGATTTAATCCGCTCGACATTCTGGGAACGGGAGCGAACCGGGTTAGTTTCTCAGTGGAATTGGGCGCAGCTGATCCGTAAGGCCCCAAAGGGGCCATTGTGTTCCGCCCCAAAAGCAGCAAACATACGCAACTATGCGAAGGGTACTCACAGGTTTGAGCGCGTGCTGGTTCCTCTGCTGCTGTGCGCGTGGTCCTAACGTCACTTCTGACCAATTGCCGCTCCGTCGTGTCGTTGTTTATCGCAATGGCGTCGCTTACTATGAGCGCGCCGGTCATGTGGAAGCTGAGCTAGTCAAGTTCCGCATGCGACAGCAGATGGTGGGAGACTTCCTTGCGACGCTTGCGATCGTAGAAACCGGCGGCAGTAGCGTCCGCTCGGCTTCTTTTCCCATCAAGGTCGAGGACGAAGCCGATCCGCGCGCCAAGGAATTCCAGGAAATGTGGAGGGCTGATTTTACCGGGGCCCCAAAACCCAAAAACCCCTTGCGGGACGTTACTCTGAAGCTTGATGGCACGGAGCACGAACTGGCCATTGGCTACGTGGCTGAGACACCGGTTTGGCGCCCCTCCTATCGCGTGGTGATTGACAAGGGTGGCAAGGCGGAACTGCAGGCTTGGGGAATCATTGAAAACCTGTCAGGCGAGAGTTGGCATGATGTCGAACTAGTTCTGGTTGCCGGGGCTCCCTTGGCGTTTCAGTCGAACCTCGGACAACCAGTTACGCCGCAGCGGCCGCTAGTATCTGACACGGGAGAGGTTATTGACGTCATGCCCCAAGGCGTGACGAGCGTCGCGGAAAATAAGGGCCCAGTGGATCGGTATGAGCCCGAAGCACAGCTGTCACAACCGCCTGCACCAAGCGCAGAAGCGACTGATGATGAGTATCAAATGTCCGACTGGCGCGACCAGAAGCGGGCCGAGTCG
>CAZCNI010000114.1:0-6675 GCA_964499765.1 uncultured Polyangiaceae bacterium | reverse complement strand
CAGCCGCCGGTGACTCTACCGCATCGTTCAAGCGTGCCACGGGAGGGTTAGATTTCGAGGCCATGCGTGACTCGGTCGATGGACGACCACCGTATCATGCTACCCCGAGTCACACACAAAGACAGCAAGAACCAGTTCCAGAACGATTTCGGAGACGTCGAGCGGTTACGCATCTTTGACCGTAGCATTCAGCACATCCGTGAAGCTCAAGACTCCAACCGGTGTTAGGCCGCACACTACGGGCACGCTGCGCACACCGCACATGCGCATCAACCGCAAGCAGTCAATGATTAGAAACTGCTCTTGCACCGTGATGGCCGGGGTGGTCATGGCGTCAGCCACATGAAGCTGGTCGAGCATCTCGGGCTCCACTTCACAGAGGATCTGCACGATGTCCTTTGACGTAATCACCCCCACGCAGCAGCCTGCATCACCCGGCACCAGAAGGCAGTGTAACTTCTGCTGACACAAGATGATCGCCGCTTCGCGTAACGTGGCGGTCGGCGCGATCGTCAGCGGGTTCTTTGTCATTAGATCTGCGGCCGTGAGAAGCTTGACGTTCATGATTGAAACCTTTCAGAAGCTAGCAATGCTTCAGGCGGACCCTTTCTCAGCGCGAAGCGAAGAGAACTCTTTATCGAAACTGTAGCGCATCGAGCGGGTAGTCACGTCCAGGGTCGCGTGAGCACTGCCAATATGAAGACTCACTCCAGGGTGCGCGACGCCAATCTGAATGAAAGCACTATCTAGCAGCGCTTCACGACGTCTGGCGCGTTCAGCCAAACGCTGCACTTCGTCCGCGTCGATCTCAGCCCGAACCCGCCCGACTTTGCCCCCCTTATCGCGGTCACTATTTCTGCCACCCGCACGTTGGGCCATACGCTCACGTTTGAGTGAAGCAATAACGCGCTGAGCTTCTGCCACGGGCAGAGCAACGGGCTCACCTGCCGTCAGTTGTGTATCGATACCGTTCGTAGCGCCCGCCTCCCTGACCACGACCTGACTCTCAGCCACGGCGTTTCCACCACGCAGCTTGCCGGTAGCGAAGATCTGCGCCGCAGATAGCTCACTATTGATGGCGTCCTGAATTCTGAGCTGTCCACCGCAGTGGAGTTCAGCCGCTTGCGCGTGCGTTACCGTCAAGTCGCCCTCGGCTGAGACGGCCGCACCCTCACCCCCACGCACCCCCCCGCGCACGTGCACTCGCCCACCGGCGCGAACGGATGCGGCCTCTACATTGCCCGAGATCTCGATATCGCCAGTCGCCGCCACTGAGAATGGCCGTTTGACATCACCGCGAATAGCGAGGCTGCCCTGCATGCGGAGGTTACCAGAGTGCAGGTCAACCGGGCCCTGATGCACATGATGGTCCACGACGTCGAGTACCTGCCTGGCCTTGTACAAGACCACACCGTTGCGCGTTGCCCGCACCAATTGGTCAGGGCCAACCGCCACACCCGAGCGCAATTCCACCCCAAGTTCAGACCCCGGTTTGGGTGCAATACTGGCACCATCCACGCGCAGTCCAGCGATGCCAACAGTTGCCGGATGCACGCTACCCAGCACATCACCGCAACGAACCGGTTTCAGCAGTTCCCGCTCATAATAGTCGAACGAGCCATCGTCTCGCACGTGCCCGGCTTGAATGCCTTCGGCAAAATTGAGTTCTAGCCGAGCGCCGCGCCCGTCCTCAGCCCCTGCACCCGCTGCAAAAAGCACCTCGTCGCAAGCAAATTCTGAGTCAACTAACCCCTGCCTGATTCGATCGTATTGCTCGGGGACAATTCCGGCTGCGACCCCGCTGCGCTGCAGTTCGCTGTCGAATTCAGCCCGCTCGATCGCTGCCCCGGCCGCAACCGTCAAATAGGCGGCTAGCCCGTCACTTGGTACGCGAATCTTCAGGCGTGAATTCGGCATCGCCTCCACCATTTCGGCTATGAATCTCCGCCTATTCGACAGTTACCGTCTTTGCCAGGTTGCGCGGCTGATCCACGTCAGTGCCCTTCAAGTCAGCGATGTAATACGAAAGCAGCTGAAGCGGCACGATGGTAATGAGCGGCAGCACGGCTTCGGCAACGTTCGGCACCCAAAGCGTCATTTGCACTTGGGCCGCCGCTTCGAGATCACCGTCGCTTACGATGGCTATCACCTGACCTTCACGGGCTCGCACCTCTTGTACGTTAGAGAGCGTCTTTTCGTACTGACTATCTCGCGGCATCACCACTACCACCGGCATGTTCTCGTCGATGAGGGCAATCGGGCCATGTTTCATCTCGCCTGCCGCATAACCTTCAGCGTGCGCATACGAGATTTCTTTGAGTTTGAGCGCGCCCTCCAGCGCGATGGGGTAACCGAGTCCACGCCCCAGAAACAGCATGTGTTCGGCGTGCATCCAGCGCCGAGCCACGGCGAGCACGGCGTCTTTGCGCTCGAGCACCGAGCGCATCGCTTGCGGCACTTCCACCAGCGCTTGCAGCAACTGAGCGGCATGATGCGCCTTGAGCGTGTCGCGCCGGCGACCGAGCCAGATGGCAAACATCAGCAGCGCAACCAGCTGCGCCGTAAAGCATTTGGTCGAGGCCACACCGATCTCGGGCCCTGCATGCGTGTATAGCGCACCGTGGCTGGCACGCGGAATGGCACTGTCGAGCACGTTGCTCACAGCTAACACATACGCCCCGTGTTCACGCGCGGTCTTGACTGCCGCCCACGTGTCCAGGGTCTCGCCCGATTGACTGATGGCGACGACGAGATCGCGCTTCGTGAATACCGGCTCTCGATACCGAGTCTCACTCGCGAGTTCAGCCTGCGCAGGCACCCGTGCCAGTTGTTCGACCCAGTGCCGGCCGCAGAGGGCTGCATGGTAGCTCGTGCCGCACGCCAGGAACACGACGCGATCGATCTGACGCGCCACTTTGCCGTCCAAACCAAGTTCTTGATCCGCTACGTCACCCGTCTCCAGCAGAATACGACTGCGCAGAGTGTCCTCGACCGCCCGCGGCTGCTCGAAGATCTCTTTGAGCATGAAGTGCTTGAAGCCGGATTTTTCAGCAGCAACCGGGCTCCAATCCACCGTCTTAGTCCTGCGCTCGACCGGTTCGCCCGCAAGGGTTTCTATGCGCACTGCGCCTGCATTCAGTTGCGCCACGTCGCCGTCTTCGAGAAAGATCACATTGCGCGTATGAGAAAGCAACGCAGGAATGTCGCTTGCACACATCATCTCGCTCTCGCCCACACCAATCACCAGCGGCGATGATTGTTTGGCGATCACGATGCAGTCGGGTTCGCGGCTGGACATGATTGCCAGTGCGTACGCACCGTGTAGGCGTGCCAGCGATGCTCGCACCGCGTCGAAAAGGTTCGCCCCCTGCGCGTGAGCGCGAGCCACCAAGTGCGCAACGATCTCGGTATCCGTGTCGCTCGCAAACTTTACACCGAACTCGACGAGCTCTTGTTTTAGTTCTACGTGGTTCTCTATGATTCCGTTGTGAACCACAGCAACATCGCCCGCCACGTGCGGGTGCGCATTCTGCTCATTGGGGCGACCATGCGTTGCCCAGCGCGTATGGCCGATGCCGACCGTGCCATCAACGGGCTTTGCAGCTAGTGCCTGCTCGAGGTGGTCCAGTTTTCCCGCAGCGCGCACGACCTCGATCCCGGCGCCTGTTTGTACGGCAACACCCGCTGAATCATAGCCACGATACTCGAGGCTCCGTAGGCCTTTGAGCAGAATCGGCGCCACCTTCGAACTGCCAACGTAACCAACGATTCCACACATAGCTTTTCCTTATATCTAATCCAAGCACTCTGCCCCACCAGAATGCGTCACTGATCGGACCGGTCGCCATACGAAGCGATTGCGAAACCTCGCGCAAGCAATAAACAGGGCCGAGTGTTCCAAAGCGTTGTCGGCACACGGAACGGCCATTTTTTCGACCACAATTGCGCTTTTCCAGATCTTGTCTGTGCGGCCAATGAGCCCGCGTCACGTCGGACCGAAGACCAAAGCGACACGTTTTTGGTCGGTGTCGCACACGACGTATCGAGACCCCGGGCAAGGTCGTGTATTGTCCGCCCTGCCAATATGACCCGATTTGGATTCTTCGACGACGACCGACGCGAATACGTAATCACCCGTCCTGATACTCCGCGCTCGTTGAGCAATTACCTGGGCTCCACAGAGTACGGCGCGATCATCACGAACAACGCGGGCGGCTACAGCTTCTTCAAGTCCGCAGCGCAGGGCCGATTTACTCGCTTGCGGTTCAACGCCGTGCCGATGGATCAGCCAGGGCGCTACTTCTATCTGCGCGATCGCGAAAGTGCTGATTACTGGTCAAGCTCGTGGCAACCCACGGGCAAGTCGCTCGAGTCTTTCAAGTCCACGTGCCGCCACGGCACGGGCTACTCGATCATCGAATCCGAATACAATGGCATCCGCACGGAGAGCACGTACTTCGTGCCACTCGGTAGGCATTATGAAGTCTGGCGATTGCGCGTTGAGAATCGCGGTAATCGCAAACGCACGCTCGACATCTTCACGTACGTAGAGCTATCGGCTGAATGGCACGTTTGGCATGACACCTTCAATCTTCAGTATTGCCAGTACATCATCGATGCGAGCGTAAGCGGCAATGTCCTATCTTGCTCGCAATCGGGGCACCTGCCAGAGACGCCAGAGAACTTCGAGTACCGCGACCAAAGTCGCCACACTTTCATGGCGCTCGCTGGCGCACCCGTACACGGTTACGATACGGTCCGCGAGACATTTCTCGGCCCTTACCGGACCTATGCAAATCCGTTGATCGTCGAGCAAGGCGCGTGCACCAACAGTTCGGCGCATGGTGATAACCCGTGCGGCGTGTTGCACACCTCAATCGAACTGCAGCCCGGGGAGAGCCGAGAAATCGTGGTACTGCTCGGGGTTGGCCGTGGCTCGGTAGTGGCACCTCAGGCCCTGGCCGAAATGAGCTCGCCGCAACAGATCGAAGACGCGCTCGAGGCCGTGCGCCATTATTGGCATTCACACATCGGCGCCGTTGAGGTGCGGACTCCGGATTCGGAATTCGACAGCATGGTGAACGTCTGGAATGCGTACAACTGCCTCATCACCTTTGCGTGGTCACGTGCGGCCAGCTTGGTGTACTCGGGTGAGCGAGACGGCCTGGGCTACCGAGACACAGTGCAGGACCTGCTCGGCGTGGTGGCTGCAATTCCTGATCAAACTCGAGAACGTCTGGAACTAATGTTGACCGGTCAGGTATCGACCGGCGGCGCCATGCCCGTGGTCAAGCCATTCGCTCACCGTCCAGGCTCCGAGCCCTTGCCGGCAGACAGCGAGTATCGCTCTGACGATAGCTTGTGGCTGTTTGATACAGTGCCAGCCTACGTCAAAGAAACGGGTGACCTCGCGTTCCTAACAAAGGAACTCCCTTACGCGGACAAGGGAAAAGCTACCGTGTTTGGCCACCTGCGCCGGGCACTCGAGTTCAACATAGAGCGCTGCGGTGCGCACGGTCTACCCTGCGGCTTGTCTGCCGACTGGAATGACACGTTGAAACTCGGCTACCACGGTGAGAGCGTCATGGTGACTTTCCAGCTTCGTTACGGCCTGAACGTGTACGCGCAAATTGCCGAACGGCTCATGCTGCCCAACGAGTCGCGCTGGGCCAAAGAACGCCTCGCCGACCTTGACCTAGCCATTCAGAAGCACTGCTGGGATGGCGCTTGGTTCGTGCGTGCGTTCCGCGAGAATGGCAGCATCATCGGCACCAAGGCAGACCCCGAAGGCTCGATCTTCCTCAACTCGCAGTCGTGGGCAGTCATCAGCAAAGCGGCAACAGATACCCAAGCCCGACAGGCGATGGACTCCGTGCACGAAAAACTCGCAACCCAGCACGGCCTTTTGCTCTGCTCGCCTCCTTTCGTCAATACGCCCTGCGCTGAGATCCGGGCGGTTCTCTTCAACACCGGACAAAAGGAAAACGCCGGCATCTTCAGTCACCCGCAGGGCTGGGCCATTATCGCCGAAACCATGCTTGGCCACGGCGCGCGTGCCTACGAGTACTATCGAGCGTACATGCCGTCCGCGTACAACGAGCGCGCCGAGATACGACAGATTGAACCCTATGTTCATTGCCAGTCGACTCACGGTCGCGATAGTCGCCAATTCGGGGCATCGCGGTTGCCGTGGCTCACAGGCGCTGCCACCTGGTCGTACGTCACCGCAGTCCAGCACATCCTCGGCGTAAAGCCCGATTGGGACGGCCTGCGCATTTCGCCCGTGATTCCCGCAACGTGGGACGGGTTCGAGATGACGCGCACGTTCCGCGGCGCAATATACCGAATCCGTGTCACCAATCCGAAACACGTCGAACATGGCGTCAAGCGGTTGGTCGTCAATGGTAACGTGGTCGACCCAACCCAACCGGTGCCAGCGGCAAAAGCCGGCACGAAGATCGACATCGAAGTCGAATTGGGTTGAAGGCTTCCCATAACCGTCATCGCACTCTGCCAGGACGCCCTTCTCGCTTGCTGGTCGCGTTTGGGGCCTCAACCTGTCATGTCCCCAGGGTAACGCGCGTGTGGGCTCGAATTCGAGCCAGCAACACGCTACCCTCTAGCGGGTGAAGGTCGAATTCGAGCCAGCAACCGCTATCCCATAGCGGGTGAAGG
>CAZCNI010000113.1:0-6684 GCA_964499765.1 uncultured Polyangiaceae bacterium | reverse complement strand
CCATCGTGGACGCCGTACGAACCCGTTTTTCAAAGATGTACGTCGTCAAGTGGCGCGTCTCGTGTATTGCATCTTCCGTCACTCAGACGTTTCAATTGGTGTTCAAGGATGTGAAGCCTGACATTCTGGGTGACAGCACGTTCAAAGACGTTCCGGTTGGCATTGATCCAACTACCTGGCCTCTCGACATCAATACCCAGTACACACAGGAAAGCGCTCAGCGGCAAGGAGGAGTGTACCCAGGCGGCAGTTTCCGCGTCTTTGGTAATTTCTGCTGGAGCGGACAGGCCCAGCAAGCCGAGGTCTATTTCATCCCGTCCGGGCAACAATTGCCAGCCGCTCTTGGCAGCGGGGACGTCGACAAAGCCAAACAGACACAGCAGCAGCTGATCGAAATGGGAATGAAGGGTAAAGCAATCGAGGCAACGGATACCTACGTTGAATTCGAGGCACCCGATAAAGACAAGTTGCTGCACGGCTCGGGAAGCCAAGCCACGGTGCAACTCGTCATCTACGACAACAAAGCACATCGCATGAGTGGAGCCACGACGGACAGCATCCTGCAATTGAAAGGCGCGAGCCGGCCTTTCCCAACCGAGTGGGTACTCGGTGGAGCACTTGGCTTGCTAGTGATTGCACTCATTCTAGTCGTGGTACTGCGCGGCGGCTCATCGAAAAAGAGGCGGCCTGCTGCTGCCCCTTCCGCGCCGGTAGTTGCAGGCTATGGCGCACCCATGCAGCCTGTCGTGGCTGTGAACCCTGCGCCGCAGCCAGTGGCGCATCCCGCCGCTGCGGCCGTGAGCCCTGCGCCGCAGCCAGTCGCGCTTCCCGCCGCCGCGGCCGTGAGCCCTGCGCCGCAGCCAGTGGCGCTTCCCGCCGCCGCTGCTGTGAGCCCTGCGCCGCAGCCAGTCGCGCTTCCCGCCGCCGCGGCTGTAAACCCGGACTTCATGTACGGCCCGGGCGGAGCCCCCGCACCGACCGTTAGCGCCACGGGCCCCGTGGGGACAGCGCAACGGGTCACTTTGCAGGGCACACTTGGAACATTCACAGTCGTAGCCGGAACCGAATCTCGCGTCGGTCGCGACGGCTCACGATGTGAGATCATATTGGCGGAACCCCGCGTGAGTTCACTCCATGCATCGGTGAAGCTCGAGAATGGCCTGTTCTACGTCAGAGACGAGAACAGCAACAACGGCACAACAATCAATGGCACCCGCGCGGCCGCCGGGCAATGGACGCCCGTGACCAACGGCTCGCTATTGCGCTTCGGTTCGGTCGAGATGAGCGTTCATCTGGAGTGATGCCCAGTGCCTCCCCAAACCGCACCCGACCTGCTCGTTGCGGCGCGCACAGACCCCGGTTGTGATCCAGCCAAGGCCGTCAATGAGGATGCCTACCTAGCAACACGACGACCCGACGCAACGCTCCTCGTCGTTTGCGACGGAATGGGCGGTCACGAAGGAGGTCGCGTTGCTAGCAACACTGCAACCCAGGTACTCAAGAGCTTGTTTGAAGCCTCGATGCCGCCCACGGGACATGCTCGCTATTTGCGTCAGCTCGTCGAGACCGCAGGCCGAGCAGTTCATGCGCTAGCCAGCGGCGAAGAATCCGAATTTCGGCCCGGTAGCACTTGCGTGGCAATACTATTCACTTCAACTGGCGTGGCCATCGCTCACGCGGGTGACTCGCGTGCCTACCTGTTACGAAGCGGAGTGATTGAGCGGCTAACGCAGGATCATTCCGTAATCAACGATTTGGTCATGGCCGGGATCATGTCGACGACCGAAGCAAAGAATCATCCCGATGCTCACCGAATAACGCGCGCTCTGGGCATGAACGCACAAGTGGTTGTTGACGTCCGAGAAATGCAGGACATTCGAACATCGGACCAGTTCTTACTGTGTTCTGACGGGCTCACTGATCTGGTTGACGACATCGAAATCGCCCGTATGCTGGGTGGCTCTCGCCAAGAGGATATCGAGCGCGCGTGCTCAGCTCTTATCGAGCTCGCCAAGCAACGAGGCGGTCACGATAACATCACTGTCGTGGTAGCTCATGTCGTTGCCTCTAGAAGACACCTGCCCGAAGCAAGTGAGCTACTACCAACGGCGTCTGATACCTCCACCGTCGTACCGGCTACCAAGGCCAGTTTGGCTCAGATTCAGCCCACGATTGCTTTGTCTGATCCACGTGAAGCACGGGTGGCACCCACGGTCGTTGAATCTGCCCTGCGTTCGCCAAGCGGAACGGAAACCGTACCGCTCGCCATTCCCCAAGGTCCGCCACTGGAGTCAACCCCCGTGCAACCGGCGGGCACGAACATTGAGTGGGACACCAGTCATCGGGACTATGCAGCAACACCGCGCTCGGGTGCCCGGTTCATGTTGATTGCTGCCATCATCAGTGGTCTCGTGATTCTGGGTCTGCTGTTTTGGGCGATACTCCGCTGACACTGGGCTTGTATTGCCGCCCAGAAATCGGGCACTATTCGAGGTATGATGTCTCGCCTGGCTCGGCGTTGGTTTGGTGTCGGCAATTTGGTAATCGCTTGCATTTTCGTGGCCGCAGATTTCGCCATTCCCCTCAAATCACCGTGGCTAGACGCACCTGTAGCCGCAGTAGCGTTGCTACTCTGGGTCAGCGGCCTTGGAGTGATCTTTCGTCAGACGTGGGCACCGGCCCTACTGCGAGCATCCGCCAAGGTTCTTCTGTCTTTCGGATTGCTGGCGGTCGCACTGCTGGCAATCACGTCTGCGTTTCTGTTTGGTGTGCATGGCCATTTTCTTCGTGATGGTGTCGAACTCGTCGTCGTAGGATTCGGGCTGCTCCTTCCCTACGCAATGGCCTATCCCATGGTCGTCCTAGCTAGTCTCAACTCCGCCCACTCGGGTCAGCGGCTGTGACAAGAGCTGCGCGTTGGCTTCTGTGCTACTTCGCTCTATTGGGGGCAGCGTGTTTGCTGCTCAACCGTTGGGTTTCTGTCAGTCGCAACGTACGCGCGCCTCGCGCGGTCATATTGAGCGAATGGCAGAGGGGGCAACGGGTGGCGCGACGTGTCGTTTCACCGGAACAGGCGCGTGAGCAGCACGGTCAGCTCACTCAGGTTGACCGTCGCGTAGTCACCGAGAGCCTCCTGGACGAAGGGCCCGTGTTGGGCAGAAGTCGACTGTTATTTGGAGCATCGTTTGTGCCCAATCGCGACGGCATCAAGATCAGCTTTCGCGACAAGGTTGTCTACCTGACACCCGACGACTTGCTGCAGCTGCACGCCTACGACTTTGAAACGGACATTCTGGGCATCCCCATTACACTTGGGGTCAATCGCGATCTAGCGCTTTCATCGGCGGCCGCCGAGCTTCGAATCCTGCCCCAGGCGCTCTTGGCACAAGGCAAATTCCGCCGCATTGCCGTGGGAACCGCGCCAAGGAGCACAAACTCGGCGCAAGTCGACATCCCGACTTTGCAGAACGCAGTCACCGCCGCCGCCAATTACTTGGCAAGGCAGGTAACCACCGAAGGGACTTTCCGCTACGAAATCGACCCATATACTGAAGAGTTGTCGACCGGTTACAGCTGGCCACGACATGCGGGCGCCACTTGGTTTCTCGCGCAGGTCGCCAACTACCTGCAGGATGCGAACCTGTGGCAAAGAGCATCGACTACGCTGAACCGACTAACGACATTCGCGTCGCTACGCTGCGGTAAGCGTCGCTGTATTGGTGAAGGCCCCAGAGTTGACGTCGGATCATCCGCGCTTACTTTGCTGGCCCTGTGTGAGGTGTATTCGGCTAGTCTGGACTCGGACTTGAAGCCCATCATTGTTGAACTTGCCGATTTCCTTCGCAGCCAGCAGCGACCCGACGGCGAGTTTGCTCATACCTACGATCGAGAGCAATCAACCGTCATTGATGAGCAGTTTCCGTACTATACGGGAGAAACTGTTTTGGCGCTGTCTCGCGCACACCTGATCACGCATGATCCCCAGGACCTCGATGCGGCAACCCTCGCGCTGAAGTACCTGGTATCGCGTCCAGCGCTATTCGTCACCTGGCGGTACTTCTGGCGCGCCGAGCACTGGACGTGCCAGGCAGTTACTGATCTGTGGACGCGAGCACCCAGCAAGGCAGGCCTGGAATTCTGCCTGGCTTGGCAGCGTTACAACCGCGGAGCCACTTCACGGGACCCAGAATATGCCGGGGCGGCAGGCCGCTTCCTATTTCGCTCGGTGCCTCTGACCGGGGCCGCCAGCAGTACGGAAGCAGCAGTATCAACTCTCGCACTATCGAGACTGACTCCGATCGCCGCGACCGAAGTAACCGAACTCGAACAAGGCGTGCGCCGCTCGCTTGCCCTGCTGCTCCGCCATCAATTCATGCCAGGTCCAGACTACCTGATGAAGAATCCAGCTGCCATGTACGGTGGGATGCCCGCAAGCACCACGGACCTTCGAGTCCGCATCGATTATCCGCAGCACGCGGGAAGCGCTTGGCTCGGATACCTGCGTTGGCTCAGAAAGGAGTTGTGAGAATTCACAGATGTCGGCACCGTTCGACCCAAGCAGAGCGTCGACACCGATTGCAGAAGGCCCTTTCGGTCGAAACCCGGGAGGACGAGTGCCGCCACTAACCCATACACGGAATCGACCGTGTGCGAAATCGACCGCAATCGTGTCTTGGCCTCGTGACCACCTGTCGTAAGGAGCTCGCTAGCTGTCGAAATGTCGCGCGCATGGATGAAATAGAAATGAGGGGGTTCCCCTCGGACGCACGGTCTGTTACGAGCAAATCACTATGATTGCAGTAATCGGCAAGCAATCCGTATTGATTGGTTCCGCTGCCCATTGTGACATTCGCTTGGGCGGAGCATCCGTTGCGCCAGAACATGCGCGCATCTCGCATGACGGCTCGGGCAAGTTATCGTTCTCGAATTTGGGTGCCGCTGCTTGTATGGTAGATGGCACACCGGTAGTGGCGGGCACCGATGCGCTGTTCGATTTTCGCCAGCAATTCGTCGTTGGCAACGTAGCCGTGCCGAATGCGCATCCCGCGATTGCCGCATTGCTCATGCAGCATGGGCAGTTGCCGCACAGCGGAGAAGCTTTGCTCATCGGAAGAGATCCCGCTCGTGTACACCTAGTGATCAAGCATCCAAACGTGTCAGGGCTACATGCGAGCTTCAATCCGAAAGCACTTAGCATCGTAGATTTGGGTTCAACCTCAGGCATATTCATTCGGGGTACTCGCATCGCCGCACAGCAGTCCGTCGCGGTGGACCCCATGGGCATGTTCGATATCGGTCCGGTGCCGATGTCCGTGCAGATGCTTGTAGAGGTCGCCGTTGAATTCGGGCTCGCAGGAGCCCATGCGGCAAACGCTTCTGCAGGTGTAGCGGCCCCCGCAGTAGCTGCGGCACCTGGCGCCGAATCAGAAGTGTCACTCGGTGACGGTCAGAAGAAGAAGCACAAGACCGTCATCGGGCAGTTCTCATTTGGCTCGGGTGGCCAAGTAGTGGTGCGCTCGATCGGTCGCACCCCAGACAATGACATTCAGATCTCACACCCACAGGTGTCGAGTCGCCATGCATTGCTGCATCGCATCAATGACCAGCTGTTTCTCGAAGACCGCGGTAGCGCAAACGGCACTTTCGTACGAGGACAACGATTGAGCGCGGGCCAGCGAGTGCCGATCAACAACGGCGAAAAGGTTTTCGTCGGACCCATGCCATTGGTCATCCAGGTACAGGCATCGGAAGTTGCTGTCGTGGTCGAGGATTCTGCGCAATGGGCAGGACGCCCACTCTACGAAATCGAGGCCTGGGATCTAGTGATGCAGGTCCCGGATCGCAACAACTCTGGCGAGATGAAAACGCTGCTTGACCACGTGAGCTTCAAGGCGTTGCCCGGCGATTTGATCGCCCTCATGGGCCCGAGCGGCGCTGGCAAGACCACTCTGCTCTTGACGCTCAATGGTTACACGCCACCCACGGCAGGCCAGGTACGCATCAACGGAGAGGACCTTTATACCATCTACGACGCATTGAGAGGGAGTATCGGCTATGTTCCACAAGACGATATCGTGCACCCGGAACTGACCGTATGGGAAGCGGTCCGTTACAGTGCACGAATGCGTCTCCCGCCAGACTACTCGGAAGAGGAGATCGACAAGCGAGTTTCCATCACGCTATCTCAGCTTGGACTCGAAAGCGTGGCGAACCTGCAAATCGGTCGACCCGAAAAGAAGATCTTGTCTGGCGGCCAGAGAAAACGCGTCAACATTGCCATGGAGCTGGTGACGGACCCCGTCATTCTCTTCCTCGACGAACCGACCAGTGGTCTCGCAGCGGATGACACTACTGCATTGGTGTCGCTTCTCGCACAATTGGCGCATCAGACCGGCAAGACCATCATTACGACGATTCACCAACCTGCCAAAGACGAATACGAGAAGTTCAACCTGGCACTCATCATGGGCCCCGGCGGGATACCGATGTATTACGGGCCCTCGACGGACGGCTACAAGTTCTTCGGAGCACTCCTCGAGAAGCAAGGTAAGGCAAACACCATCGATAACCCGCGCGACATGTTCGACATGCTCAACCAGCGCGAGAAGCCGATCTACGAAGCCATGCGGACCAAAAATCCGCAGTCGACTCGATTTGCCGCGCGTCAGCAGGCAGCTCGCGAGT
>CAZCNI010000112.1:0-6693 GCA_964499765.1 uncultured Polyangiaceae bacterium | reverse complement strand
CCTGACCTTGCGCGCGAAGGTGGAAAGCAGTCGAGCTTCTGGCACGTGTTGCACCTTGAAAACCCGCGACAGATCAATGACCGTTCGATAATGCCCGCGTACCCTTGGTTGTTATCGAAATCGGTCGACTTCGACGGCATCCCCTCGCACCTGCGCGCATTGAACCGGGTGGGTGTACCGTACGACGAAGCCACCATTGAACAGTCACCTGCCAACGCACGCAAGCAAGCGGCCGAAATCGCTGCGCAGATTGTCAATCAAAAGGGCCCCGGGGGTCTTGAAGGTAAGCAGGTGGTGGCACTGGTCGCGTACCTGCAGCGACTGGGCACCGACCTGTTCGCAACGCCCGCACCCAATCCACCCACGGTCAACGCTGGCATGGTCCCGATTCCTGCACTGACGCCAGCGGTAGCGCCAAACGCATCAGGCGGAGCGCCGGCACCTGCGGAGAGTGCAGAACCTAACGCCGTCGATGCCGGCTCGAACCAGGAGCAACCCCATGGCGCTCAGTGAAGTCGTCAGTGCCTCTGGCACGACAAGCTATGCCCAAGTGGGTTTCATCATCAGTCTCGTGGTGTTCTGCTTGATCGTGCTGTGGGCGCTTCTTCGCCCCAGGTCATCAATGCAAGCCGCGGCCCTCAGTGTACTCAACGACGACGAGCCCCACCCCTCACCGAAGGATCACGGCTATGGCCACTGATGAACGCGATGTAGTGCTCGACCACGAATACGACGGGATTCGTGAGTACGACAACCCAACACCTGGTTGGTGGAACTTCATCTTCTTTGCCACGTTCGTGTTCAGCATCTGGTACTTCCTTTACTATCACGCCAGCAGCATCTCCACGTCGGTGGCGCAGGGTTACGAGAATGATATGACCGAGGACCTAAAGAAGCGCTTCTCGACCATCGGTGAACTCAAGCCCGACCAGCCCACGCTGGTCAAGTACATGGCCAACGCCGAGTGGAGAGGCGTGGGGGCTGCGGTATTCAAAGCCAACTGCGTCTCGTGCCACGGTGCAGAAGCAGCCGGACAGATCGGCCCGAATCTGACCGACGAGTATTGGAAGAATGTGAAGCAAATCACCGACATTCCCCAAGTCATATTGAACGGAGCCGCTGCCGGCGCCATGCCCGCGTGGAAAACCCGGCTACACCCGAACGAGGTCGTGCTGGTAGCAGCCTACGTGGCATCACTGCGAGGCAAGAACTTACCTGGGCCTCGCGGCCCCGAAGGCGAGAAGATCGCACCCTGGCCCTCAGCACCTGCGGCACCAACGCCGTAATGCAATCGTATGTCCTCGAGTCACCTACTGCCGATCCCATCTGAACGGGTACTATCTACACTCAATGCGGACGGTTCGCGCCGTTGGCTCAGGCCACGCCTGTCGCACGGCAGGTTTCTCAAAGCAAGACGGATCGTCGCGTGGTCTCTGATTGCCATTTTTACCGCGCTTCCGTTCGTGCGTATCGGGGGCAGACCGTCGATCCTTCTCGACATTGCCCGACGTCAGTTCACGTTCTTCGGTCGTACTTTCTTGCCAACGGATACGGTAATTCTGGCCGTGTTGTTGCTCGGCATCGTAGTCTCGGTGTTTCTGCTGAGCGCCGTGCTTGGCCGCGCCTGGTGCGGTTGGGCATGTCCACAGACCGTGTATCTCGAGTTCATGTATCGCCCGCTCGAGCGCCTGTTCGAAGGGCACCCCGGGCGCGGCGGCACTATCGGACACAAGGCTAGCGGCCCCCGCACGGTTGCCAAGTACTTGGTGTACCTGCTGGTGTCCATGGTACTCGCGCATACCTTCCTCAGTTACTTCGTAGGCGTGGCGAGCCTGCAGCAGTGGATGACCCGCTCACCCTTCGATCACCCAACGTCATTTGCGGTGATGGCCATGGTCACGGCACTCATGTTCTTCGACTTTGCCTGGTTTCGCGAGCAAACTTGCATTGTTGCCTGCCCGTATGGTCGGCTTCAGTCTGTGTTGCTCGACGGCAACTCGCTCATCGTGAGCTATGACCCAACGCGCGGCGAGCCACGACAACATGCCCACGTGTCCGCCGGCAGCGCTGGCTCCGAAGCGCAACCGGCCCAAGTCGCCGGCGATTGCGTGGATTGCAAACTCTGTGTGGAGACTTGCCCAACCGGTATCGACGTCCGCGACGGACTGCGCATGGAGTGCCTTGGCTGCGCCCAGTGCATTGACGCTTGCGACGCGGTCATGACCAAGCTCAAGCGCCCGATGGGTCTTATCCGCTACAGCTCCCAGTTGCGAATCGCGGGCGAACCAGGGCGGATGGCTCGGCCCCGGATATTCGTCTACTCGGGCGTCTTGCTGTTGATCGCGGGCGTGTTTACGGCTCTTGTATCACAAGCCAAGTCTACCGATGTTACGCTGCTTCGCGGCATGGGCGTACCATTCACCGAGCTTGCTGGGGGCGAAGTCGCCAACCTCGTGCGGCTCAAGATCACCAACCGCACGCATGAGCCGCGCACCTATCGGCTGCAAGTCATCCAGGGTGGCCCGGCGCGCATTCTCTCGGATCATGAACTGCCCGTTATCGTGCAGCCAACGGCATCAGTAACCCGAGGCCTGGTCATCGCCGTGCCCGCAAGTGCATTCTCGATGGGCAAACACCAAGTGCGACTGCGCATACTCGACGACAACCAGACAGGCATTGAGGTCAACTACGCCATGTTGGGACCCTATTCGGTTTCCACGCCATCCGCACCAGGAGTCGTGCCCCGTGCAAGTCAATAATTCTGCTGCGGCCCCCGGGCGCCGCTCTTGGCTTTGGCCCGGCGGGATCATTGCGCTCTTGTGCCTGCATACGGTGGGCATGTTGGTGGTTGTGTTCATTGCCACGCGCGATCCATCGTTTTCCGTCGAACCCAACTCATATCGGAAAGCCGTGGCTTGGGATAGTTCAAGGGCGCGATCACAAGCCAGCGACCAACTTGGTTGGACCGCATCCATCAAGGCCCAACGCGACGTCGATCCGCTCGGGCGTCGCCGGGTTACGTGCGAACTCAAGGACAAGCAAGGGCTGCCCGTAGTAGCGGCAACCGTGAGACTCGAGGTTTTTCACCATGCGCGGGCCGCGGATCGGCAGCAAGTGACGCTCACCCCCGAAGACCACGGTGTGTACTCGGCGCTGGTACCCATGAAACGCACGGGCACTTGGGAAATCCGCGTGAGCGCACAGCGCGGCAATGAGCTGTACTCTACGGTGCTCACCGAAAACGTGGAGGGCGGCGCGTGAGCGCACTGCTCGCCGCGGTTTTCGTCGCGAGTCTACTCGGAAGCCTACATTGCGCTGGGATGTGCGGGCCTTTCGTTGCGTTCGCCACGTTACATCCAAAGGGAGTCGCGCCAAAACCGACTCGCTCATCGCAGCTTCAGCTTGCGTATCATGGCAGTCGCCTGTTGGCCTACGTGCTACTCGGTGCGCTTGCGGGAGCCCTGGGTGCAACGCTCAATCTTGGGGGTACTTGGCTTGGCGTAGGCAAAGTTGCTGGCATCATTGCTGGCATCTTTCTGGTTGTAGCCGGCCTCTCGCGCCTGCTTACGATCGCAGGCCTGCGCCTGCCAGCATGGCCTGGCTCGCAGTTGATTCAACATTGCGTCACAGCAGGTCAAGTTACTGCGGCGAAGTGGACACCCTTGCGACGCGCATCGTTGATCGGCCTGCTCACTGCAGTGCTGCCCTGTGGTTGGCTCTACGCATTCGTTGCCGTTGCGGCTGGCACCGGGCACGTTGTCCAGGGCGCCGCGGTTCTATTCGTATTTTGGTCCGGCACGGTACCGATATTGGCGGGAATTGGCGCGGGCCTCGGTCAAGTCGTGCTGCGCGCCGGGCGGCCTTTTCAATGGGCGATTGCGTTCATCGTGCTGAGCCTCGGCCTACAATCAATCGCTGCGCGCTACAACATCCCGGCGACCCGAGTGGCGTCCCCTACCCACTCGATTGAAGCCGCCTTGCAACGGGTATCGATGATGTTCGGCAAAGGGGCGCCCCGGTGTCACTAAGCGGTGCGAGCAGCGCGGTTTCAAGTGCTTGTACGCCACAAGAAAACGCCCCTTTGAAGTGCAATTGTTCCCACTGTGGTTTACCCGTCCCAACTGGGCTCTTGGTTGCGAATGCAGACGAGCAGTTCTGTTGCTCGGGTTGCCGTGCCGTGTACGGAGCAATCCGCGCACACGGGCTCGAGCGGTATTATCAGATTCAGCAGCAAGCTCCGGGCAAGGCAGCACCGGCATCCCCCACGGGCCGTAACTTTCAGGAACTCGATTCAGTGGAGTTTCTCGATGCGCACGCAAAACGAGTCGCGCCGGGCCTGCGCTGCGTTGAGTTCTATTTGCAGGGCGTACACTGCTCGGCATGCGTGTGGCTGGTGGAAAGGCTGCCCCGCGTTGCGCCGGGTGTCGTCGAATCGCGTCTGGACCTCGGTCGCGCCACGGTTAGGGTTACTTGGCAAGAAGATCAGGCACGGCTCTCGACTATTGCACGAACTCTCGATGCGCTCGGATACACGCCACACGTCGGTCGTGACGGCACTCATCGTGAGTTGCGCAATCGTGAAGACCGCCAACTGCTCGTAAAGATCGCCATTGCGGGCGCGGGCGCGGGCAACGTCATGCTGCTGGCGTTTGCCCTCTATGGCGGCTCGTTTCATGGCATGGAACACGAGTACAGCTCGTTATTTCGCTGGACGAGCCTGTTGATTGGGCTGGTGGTGCTGCTTGGCCCGGGTAGCTTGTTTTTTCGCGGCGCCATTGCAGCGCTGCGCACACGCACCGCGCATCTGGACTTACCGATTGCAATTGGGCTGGGCGCGGGCACCATCGCCGGCACCATCAACACAGTAACCGGTCGCGGCGATATTTACTTCGACTCACTCACCGGGCTCGTCTTTCTACTGCTCGTCGGGCGCTACATCCAGCGCCGGCTCGAGCGGCGCGCCACCGATGCCGTGGAACGACTATTCTCACTCGCCCCGAGTTTCGCGCGCCTACGTGAAAGCTCTAGCACGCGCGAGGTTGCCATTGATGCACTCGAGATCGATCAACTCGTGGAAGTGCGCCCGGGCGAGTCATTTCCAGCAGACGGCATCGTGGTCGAAGGCGATTCATCGGTAGACTTATCGCTGCTTACCGGCGAATCCCGGCCTGTTTCAGCGTCCAGTGGCGACAAGGTGTTCGCCGGTTCGGTCAACATGCAGCGACCGCTCGTGGTGCGCGTCAACGCGCTGGGGCGTGACACCCGGGTCGGCAAACTACTCGCGCTGATGGACGAGTGTGCCCGGCGCAAAGCACCCATCGTTCAACTCGCCGATCGTGTCGCCGGCTACTTCACGGTCGGCGCACTGATTCTGTTCGTCGTCACGCTGGTGGCATGGCAATTCATCGACTCGCACCAGGCGCTCGATCACGCGGTGTCGCTACTGATCGTGAGTTGCCCCTGCGGGCTCGGCCTTGCCACGCCGTTTGCCGTATCGGTTGCACTCGGGCGCGCTGCGCACGCTTCGATTCTAGTCAAAGGCGGCGAGGTACTCGAGAAACTGGCAGGCAACCAACAGCAACCGCCCGTTGTTTACCTGGACAAAACCGGCACGCTCACCGAACCGGGCCTACGTGTAGTCGAGTGGCACGGTGACGCGAGGCTTGCTCGCCATCTAGTACCTGCCATCGCGCAACTCGAGAGCCAGATAGCTCACCCGGTAGCGCGTGCACTGTCGCAACTCGAGCAATGCTTCGAGGTCATCGACGCCGGAAACCATCCAGCACCCGGCGCAACATCAGCCAAAGATTCACGCAGCTCCGAGTTCGGCAACCACGACCGCGTCCAGCTCACCCAATCGAGCCATTCCGGCGTGGAGGGGCAAATCGGCAATGCGCGCTTAGTGATCGGCTCAGAGTCGTTCGTACTGGAGCATATCCAAACGGCGCAAGCACTTGGGAGTAGAGGCTTGCACGTTGCCCACACGCCGCAACTCAGCGTACAGCTGGCACGCAGTCTCTCGCAAACCCTAGCAAGCAAGTGTCTGACGCCGGTGTGGATATCACTCGATAACAGTCTGGTTGCCGTAGTTGGCATTGGCAGCCGGCTGCGAACCGATGCCATCGAAACCGTTGCCACGTTGCGTAGGCGCGGCATGCACGTGGCCATTTTATCCGGCGACGACGCCGCAACGGTCAGCGCCGTCGGGTGCGAGCTTGGGATCAGTGCGGCGGATTGTCACGGCAGCCTCGGCCCGGAAGAAAAGCTTGCCATCGTGCAAGCCAGCGTGGCCCATCGCTCGACATTCATGGTGGGCGATGGGGTCAATGACTCAGCCGCTCTTTCCGCTGCAACCGTCGGCATAGCCGTGCACGGTGGTGCTGAAGCAAGTCTCGCCGCAGCAGACGTTTACCTGGGCCGCTCGGGGGTACACGTGCTCATCGAGCTACTCGTTGGCGCGCGCCGCACCATTGGGACCATTCGGCGCTGCCTGGGCGTTTCATTGGCCTATAATGTGGTTGCTGCGGCACTCGCCACCACGGGTTACGTCAACGCGTTGGTTGCGGCCCTACTGATGCCCTTGGCGTCGTTTAGCGTGCTTGCGATTGCACTCGCTTCAACGGGGTTCGAGTTGCTCCGAGATTTGCAGGATGGTCGGTTCAGGCCGGGGAAAGGCATCGTCATAGGGTGGTA
>CAZCNI010000111.1:0-6712 GCA_964499765.1 uncultured Polyangiaceae bacterium | reverse complement strand
ATTCCTGGAGACAATGGCGTATCCGTACACCGATGAGACGAACAATCCCGTCTATCACATGTTCCTACGCTAACGGCATGCGGCACGGCTTTGCGCGCCAAACTACCAAGGCAAGCGTTCACCATTGGCGTGCCAAAAGCCGCCGCTAGTTTCCAGCGTGAGTTCGTCGATGCGCGCCAGGAGCCCTTTTGCAGCCTGTTCGGGTTCCACTTGCCCGGCACCGCCCACCATGTCGGTTTTCACCATGCCGGGATGCAGAATCGCGACGGCAACACCCGCCGGTTTGAGATCGTGCGCCAGTGATTTGCCCGCCATGTTGAGTGCAGCTTTGCTCATGCGGTAGCCGTAGTAACCGCCCGACGAATTGTCGTCGATTGAGCCCATGCGACTGGTGATGAGCCCGACCTTGGATCCGTTACGGAGGTTCTTCAACAGGGCTTGAGTCACGCGCAGCGGCCCCAACGCATTGACCTGCACCTGGCGAGCAATCTCGTCGAATGAGAGCTGGCCGAGCGTAGCGCCACTGATCAATATGCCGGCGTTGTTGATCAGTAGTGCTACGTGCCGCTCTGCAATGACGTGAGCCAAGTGGACCACACCTTGCTCTTCGGTCACATCAACGGCCTGGACAACCTCCACGTTGAGCTTGGCCAAAGCAGCAGATATCTTACGGCATACAGCAACGACGCGGTGACCCCGCTCAGCCAGCTGCTGAACGAGCGCAAGTCCAATCCCACGATTGGCGCCAGTAACGACTGTGAGTGACATGCCGCAAACCTAGAGGCTCCGATGCGTTGTGGCAACACCACGTGAGCCACCGTCGCGCACCCAACCGAGCGGGGGGTGGTGGCTTCCTTTATGCTGCATGTGACAATTGATGTCGTTCGCTGGTAGGTCGATGGCCAGAAAGCATGCGTTGCAGAGTCCACTGCCCTCGTAATTGTGCCCTCCGGCGGCCAGAGTACGCCCAAGCGCGACACGCCTGGTCAACCGGCGTTGGGGCAAAACTCAACATGAACGCCTAGTTACCTGGCAATTAGGTCAGCGAGATCGTTTCTGGCTAGTCAGGGAATATATAGGAGGCAGCGAGCGTATCGGGGCAGTGAGGGAAGGAACCCGCGACCATGGCATTCGTACCATCCGCTAGAACATCCGTGAATGACTCGAAATCGGCGAAACGTAACGAGCAAGGGCAGCCCACGCTGCCGCCCCGCGCAAACCCGCAGCAGTCCGAGATTCGCGGACTGAAAACTGACGACCGCGAGGTCGCGCAGGGATATGACCTCGTCAGCGACCCGGGGCCAAGTGGAATGATCGCTCCGCCACCACCGCCATTGTTCACCCTCGATGCCATCATCGAACGGTATGCCGGCTTTCCGCGAAATGACTCGAACGTGTTGTACGCGTTGCAGATGGGTGACCTACCGGAAGCGGTGGTTCGGTTAATTCAGGAGAACTTCCAGCTGCACCAAGAAGTCGAGTCGAGTCGGTCCGACTTCGAAGAACTGCGATCAATGAATATCGCGCTACAGGAACAGGCAGACGCAAGGCTTGGGGCGGCGGACGATCAACGCGTGGAATTGCTCAGCGCACTCGAGCAAGTGCGTGGTGAACTCGTGGAGCTCGAAAGCCAATTCGAACAGAAGCGCTTCGATTTCGCGAACGATCTGGAGGTAGTTCGCCAACAACGCGACGCACTGCGACAGGAGATTGCCGAACTAAGGGCGCCACGCGCGAAAGCGTAAAGTATTGCCGGTTTGTACGGGCCCCCCTGCCGCGCTGAACCACGTTGAGCTGCTACCCCGAATGGACAGTCCTACTTCGCCTCGCGACCCCAATCGTTGCTACTTCTTCGCGTCTTCTTTTTTGGAACCCTTGGTCCCTTGAGGGTCCTTGAATTCCGAGGTTTGCAAGCGCTCGGCGATCCGCTTCTTTACTTGCTCACTCTGCTCGGTGAGTTTCACATAGGCTGCTAGTCGCGATAGCCTTGATTCTGCGGTGCCCGGGAAAGTCTTGGCTTCTTTGTGGGTGGCGGCGAAGATGGAATAGGCTTTCCACGCAGCCAAGGCAGCAGGATAGTCCTGTTGACGCTCCTTTAGGTCAGCCATGACAAAGAGTGTCTTGCCCGCAGTGTTTGGATCGGACTTCGAGAAGCGCAGAGCCGCATCCAGAGATTCTTGTGCCTGCTTGTACTCGCGCTGGGCAATCAATACGCAGGCCATTCGATAGTGAGCCACGGGATTCTGTGGGTACGCCTCGATGGCCGCTTGGTACTCTTTGATGGCGCCGGCGATATTGCGTGCAACGTACGCTTCATCGCCGCGCTTGATGGCTTCCCAAGAAGGACTAATGCCCGTGCGCCCAGCGGGATCGCGGCGCACCGATTTGGCGGCAGTGGTGGTGGGCGTGCTGGGCGTGCTTGGATCGGACGCAACCGCAGGCGCTGCCACCAGAAGCACCGAACCAAGAACCAAGCGGGCCGCGCGAATCACCATTGGAATTCAACCTTCCTCGAGCAGACGAGGTTACCACGAAGGCGCTCAGGGAGTCTTGTTCGTGATGGATCCTGCCTGAGAGCCCCAAGCCGCCCAATCAAGGGCCAACCACGGCCAAGAAATCGCTCGGCTCGGCGCCCAGTGTCTCGAAAATATAGGGCAGCCGCTGACGGGGCAGAGAGATACGCGTGGGCATGCCGCCGGACAACCCGAACATTTGTAGGAAGTTGAAACCGCTGTCGAAGCGCGCCGCAATGCTGACCGTGTCGCGATCGACCACCAAGCTCACAGGTTCTAGATCCTGACCCAGGAGCAACAGCAATGTCTTGTCAATGGCCGTTGCATGACCAGTGATGTCTATAGCGGCAACTCCTCCGTTGAGTCGCTGGTACCGCTGCGCAACTCGCTGCGTCTCCTTCTCAATGGGCTCCATCTCGCGAGAGATATGCTCGATCTCCTGTTCGAGCCCACGATCCACAAGACCCATTGCCAGGTGGCGCACGATCAACCCAAAGAGGCCTCTGTCCCGCGGTCGGGCGCGCAGCGCGCGGTCAAGCATTGCAGCCACGGGCGAAGGCGTGCCGAGCCGGGTATCGATGGCGCGCGCGTCTTCATCACAACCTTCGTACGGCTCAATCCCTTTACGAATCCACTTGGCGGCACTCGCCAGTCCGTCAAAATCCGTATGACAGCAGATCGTGTCGTAAGGGCCGATGCGCTCCACCAGCGGTGGGTCGATCAATTCAGGGCAAGCACCGTGGAGCGCCTTGCTGGTGAGCACGTACCTGGGGTCATTGGCGAACCGCGCATGCTCATCGTGATCATGATGGTCGACCCACGCCCGCAGTCGAGTACCGAGTCCGTCGATGAACGGCAGCGTGATCTTCTGGAACCCCTGATCGCCAACGCCCGCAAACGCGACGTCGAGCACCACGACCCGGCCCGTGAGTTCGCTCGGCTTGGGCAGCCGCCGAGGGGTCCCAAAAGAGAGCTCGGGCATCTGAAGCATTGGCGACGGCATGCGTCCAACTGTTCAACCGCGTTGGCGACTTGTCCACGTTACCTTTGCTCTCGACGCAGTTTTTGTTGGGCCGCCATTTTACTCTGTTCTGGCTCACGAAACGGCCCTATGAATTGGCCGAGTTTGCGGGAGGTTTAACTATGCGTACGGCGCCCGTTGCATCAGTCGTTCTTGTTGTCGTAAGTTCAGTCGTTGCCTTGGGCGCGGAAAAACCGCAGGCAGCAGCCACCAGTTCCTTCGTGGGCAGCACCGGCACCAGCGAATGTCGTTTGGAAGGTTCCACGACAATGCCGTTGGATGTGGCCATCTACGCAAAGGACAGGGGCGAGGCAAAGGTCGCTCGCTTCACCGGTATGTCGAGCGGCCTGACAGTACTGGAACTGCCGAGCATGGCTTCCCAACGCGCGCACCTGACGACCGGCACGGGGCACGGTGGCTTTGCCATTGAGGGCTGGGTCGACGTCACTGCAATCCCCCTGTTCGCCGCCGGGAATCTTCCCGTCGTGGCAGGGCATGTCTGGATTCAAGGGGGGCAGCGTGTTGAGTTCGAGGGGCGGCAACAGAACCAAGTGCGCGTCCAGAAAGCGGTGAGCAGCCCGTTTGCTCAATCGTTTTTAGCGGTGACTTCTTGCAGCAATTTATCGGTGGCACCGGTGGCGCCAGTACCACCTGACATTGCGCGCTGGGCCCGCGGCTACGCCTTTGAGCACAGCGAGTTACCGCTATCGAGCGAACCCAAGGGTGAGCCTTCATTCAAACTCGTCCGATCGTCAGTGACAGCCAGTGTCTTTCTCTACGGAACCGACAAGAAGGACGACTGGGTGCGGGTTAGGTACTACGGGGCGATTGGTATTGATGCCTGGGTCAAGTCAGGAGACGTGCGGCTCTTGCCAAAGGGCGAGCGAGTCGATGAGTACGTCCCTGCTTCCCAGACAGAAACCGGAAGGCTCAGAATCGTGGAATCCGGACGAGTGGTTTCGGTCACGGAACTCGTGCAAGTGCGCTCGCGTCCCGCACCGGATGCGCCGGTTGTTGGTGTTATCGAACCAGCAACGGAGACTCTGATATTGGACGTGGCCGCTGGGTGGGCGTCAGTTCTGCCCAAAACACTCAACGTAGCTCCGCCTGCCGAACGTCAATTCTGGGTCGAGGCCCGGAAAGTCGGCATTCAAGCGAAGAATACGCCACCTTCGGGTTCGTAGCTCACCACCGCGAGAGCATGGTAGAGTGTCCTCGTGTCTTCGTTCAGCCGAGAAATCATTGTTTCTGCATTGCCGCATGTCTTAGAGCGCACTCAATTCGAGGGTTTGGGGTCGCGCTATGAAGGCAAGGTTCGCGACAACTACACTACCCATGACGGACGTCGAGTCATTGTCGTCACGGATCGGATCAGCGCCTTCGATCGAGTCCTTGGGACGCTTCCCTTGAAGGGTCAGTTGCTCACCGCCTGCGCTCGCTGGTGGTTCGAGCACACGAACGACGTTGCACCCAACCACCTCTTGTCCACGCCCGACCCAAATGTCATGGTCGTAAGAGAGTGTCGGACGCTTCCGGTAGAAATGGTCGTTCGCGCCTACATGACAGGCACCACTTCCACGAGCATTTGGGTGCACTACGAAAGAGGAGAGCGCGAATTCTGTGGCCACAAGCTGCCCGAGGGGATGCGAAAGCACGAACGACTCCCGAGGCCGTTGCTTACGCCAAGTACCAAAGCCAGCGGAGAAGCGCACGACGTGAGTGCTTCACGAGACGAGATCTTACGAATCACGAAAATGAGCAGCGACGACTTCGACGCCGCTGCCTCGATGGCTATGGCGTTGTTCGTTCGGGGCCAAAAGCTCTGCCTTGAACGCGGACTGATTCTGGTCGACACCAAATACGAGTTCGGCAAAACACCGGAAGGTGACTTGGTCGTAATCGATGAGATTCACACGCCGGACTCGTCGCGGTTCTGGTTTGCCGACACCTACAACGATCGCTTCGAGTCTGGTGTTGACCCGGAGAGCTTCGACAAGGAATACGTCCGACGTTGGCTAACTAGTCGAGGTTTTCGTGGCAACGGTCCGGTACCGCCGATACCCGACGAGATCAGAGTCGAAGCAACGCTACGCTACGTGCAAGCTGTGGAAAAAATCATGGGAACTCCTTTCCGTCCCCATATATCGTCGGATCCAGTGGGACGCATTGCGCGCAACTTGGAGCTGACATGAGCTTGCTGCGTTCGCCACGACAACGCATTCGGGAGCGCCGCGCATCCGCCTACCTTGCAATGAGTTACGTACTTGACCGCCGCAGCTCCCTCTCTCTGAACGGTTACTGCGACACGGGGCCCGCAATACAGTCGCTGCTGGCGGGGTTAACTCACTCCGATCGGCAGCAACGCGTCCTAACCCTGGCCGGCGCGCTCGAACCCATCGTGGAAGCGCTCGATCGCCGGAGGTTCGCGTGACCGCGCTCACCCGGGGCAGAGTCATTTCGCTGTCCGATCAGGATGCGAGACCAGCACCTCGTGAACACCGCGACCCTGCAGCGATGGGTCGCGTAGCGCACGAGGACTTGGTCGAGGTTGCGGTACGGGCCAAGCGAATATTCGCCAACGCGGAGGCGGACGCCGCAGTTCGACTCGCTGAGTTCGAGGCAAACAGGGCTCGAATGAGCGGCGAAATGCGCGAACAAGTGCGAGCAGAACTCGCGCTCGAGCAGACGCAAAAGCTCCTTGAGCTCGCCACGCTTCGCGCGCGTATTCTGGAGCGGGCAGAGAACGACATCATTCAGATCGCTCGACTTTTGGCAGAGCGAATCATCGCTAAGGAACTGTCGCTCGATCCTTGCAAAATCGTCCTAATGGCGCACCAAGCATTGCGGGAGGTTGGGGGCGCCACCCAAGTCACGATGCATGCAGCCCCTGAAGCAGCCGAAGTGCTGAGACACGAAGTGAGTCGGCTTGAGTCCAGCCGTGCAGTTCGTATCGAGATATTGGCCGATGCGAGCCTCGGGCCTGGGGACTTGCGTGTAGAAACCGATGTTGGCAGCATTGATGCTCGAGTGGGAACCCAATTGACACACTTGGCCGCCGCAGTATTCGAGTCGAATCGTCCATGAACGTACCCGCGCAACGGTTCGACTGGCGAAAAAATGCAGCGCTCTTCTTGCTCACGGTTTGGAGCATGTTTGCAGCGGGGCGAATGTACGTCAC
>CAZCNI010000110.1:0-6732 GCA_964499765.1 uncultured Polyangiaceae bacterium | reverse complement strand
ACCGGAACAGCTCGAAGGAAAATCACTGTCGCGGGCCAGTGACATCTATTCCTTCGGTGTCGTTTTCTACGAGATGCTCACCGGTCGCTTGCCATTCGAAGCGGGTTCGCCAGCTGCCTCGGCCATGGCCAGATTGCATAGAGACGCAGAGCCGCCAAGTAACTTCAACTCAAGCGTTCCTAGGTGGTTGGACCAGATTGTCTTGCGTTGTCTAAGCCGGCAGCGCAGATCGCGCTATGCAGACGCGCAACAGGTGCTTGATGCGCTCTCAACCGCCACGACCCGGCATCAAGGTGTGCCGCTCCCGGCGCTGACCGTGCGTCGCCGTCATTGGCTAGGGGGCGCGATTGCGCTTTCATCGCTGTTGGCGATCACGTTTATGGTGAAGCGGGGCATTGTTCAGCACGCGTTGCAACCAACCGTAGCGGTAGACTCCCGACAGGACCCAACAGTCTTGGCATGGCCGTCACATCCGGGAACCGCAGTCGCAGCGGACGAGGCGGAAGCCGTTGGCGCGATCAATGATGACCAATCCGAGAATATTGTGAGGAGTGCGAAAACCGATCACCCAGGTATGGGGTCAGTCAAACCAACGAAGATAGTCTTACTTCCACGGGCTAGTAAACAACGGCACACTCCGCCGTCTGCACCACGCACGCCGGAACAATCTGCCGCGTCTGCGAGCCCCGCCGCATCGCAGGAGCGTGACTCATCGGAGCTCAGCAAGTCCGTTGGTTGGCTGCCACTCTGGCGAAAAAGCTCGAAATCAGAATCGCAGCCGATAGCCAACTAGCGCTGCGCTATTTGATACGGTCGCTGTCGGCCCCGAGCTAACATCCTGCTGTTTGGGTGCGGCCACCGCGAGCACGTAGACCCCTACCCCCATGGCGAGAACGCTCGTTGCGCCAAAGACCCACGCATAGGTACTGTAGCGCGTCAGGTCCGAACTGTGCTCCTTGTAATAGTCGGCAGTGATGGGTCTCTGCTCGGTATCGTGGTTTGCCTCTACGGCCTGCACCGCGAAATAGGCCGCGGTCACGCCAGATACGGCCCCAGCGCCCAATGCGATCCAACCAACGGTCGACCACCGTTGTGGTCTTGGCATTACGGTTCCGCTGACGGTTAGAACAGGACGAGGCGTCGCAGGCGCGGCTTGGGGTGGCACGTGCTTGAGAGCGGCCGGCGCTGGGCTCGCAGGCGGGCACTTCTCGCTCAATGCAGCGATCTGCCGATTGGCTTCGTCGCGACGTTCACCGTCCGCCGCCTCTCGGATGTAGCGATGGAAGTAATCGAGAGCCTTGGTACAGTCTTCAAGGTCATTGTAGAGCAAAGCCAAATTGTACAGCAGATTGACGGAATGGCTCAGGGCATAGCACTGCTCCAGGTCGTTCAGCGCTCCGTGCACATCACCCGCCTCGTACTTTTTGCGAGCCCGTGCAAACAGCTCCTCAGCTTCATCGGCCCGCTCGACCTTCTCAACACTAGTTTTGTCCGACCTTTTCTGCTGAGCGTCGGCGGCCACGTCAGACGGCACCGTAGTAGCAAACGAGGTTTGACTGACAAACCCCAACCAAAGAGCAACCGACGTGACTTTGCTGTATAGCATGGCTCTTACGGGACCAGGAACGCTATGGGGGGCTTTGGAACTACCCCTTGGGCCTAACCCCAATCTGGCGGAGCCAGAACCAAACAGGCTGTCGGTTGATACCTGACACCTGATTGCTGATAACCAAGTGGATTGTATCATGATTGAGGCCAGCAATATGAGCAATTGCCGCTGGTTATGGCTCACCGACTGAACCATATGGGTTCTGTTGGGCTTGAGAGGCGCCAGCCACTGAACCCCGTGTGAACAGCGAAACATCGAACGCCAGATCACCCCCTACCAGCCGTGCCACGCTCTGAAACTCACTGTCGGTCAAGTGCGGACCCTGCAACTCTACCTCATTGCGAACGCTCTGGAGTAGACCCGCGAGGATCCGTTGCAGCCAGCGTGCCGCGGTTGCTCTGTGTACGTTGTAGGCCCGACCGATCTGATCGATGCTGCAGCGCTCAATAACATGCAGACGCAGCAAGGCCCGATCCCTGGGAGTCATGCCAGCGATCGCATGTCGCAAAGCGAAGCGGAAGGGCAGATAGAACTGGGCGTGGGTCAGTGCCGTTTCAGCATCGAACACTTGCTCGATGAGGTGTTCTCCTAGATCGGTTTCTCGTTCTAACTCTGCGCATCGCGCCCGTTGTCGGTCAATCGCAAGGCGCATCGCGCACAGATGCAACCAAGCTTGGAGTGGCCCCCTCCCCCAGTAGTCATGAACCCTTGCATCGGGACCTACAAGGAACTTCTGCCAGAACTCCTGCAGGGTATCCGCGATAAACTCCGGTTCTCGGTTCACGCGTGCGATTGCGCCTCGCACGACTCGTTCGCTTTCGCTCTCGAACTTGGCTAGAGCAACAGGGTCGCCGTTTGCGCAGGCGCAACACAGGTAAACATCTGCCGCGCAAGTGCGTGCCTTAGCCAATCGGCTGCTATCTTCACAAATCCGTTGGCAATGACGGCAGAGGTCTTCCAACGTCACCGTAATCGAGGGCCATTTCAGTTGTCCCTCCACATGCATTTGCCTCACGATGTCCTGAGCAGTCATCGGATACGTAGGATATCCCATCCGCCGCCGCATTGAAACGTGTGTCCAGTAACCTGCTGACACTCTTGGCAAGCATTCAAATTGATTCGTCTTTTCTGAACATGGTTGTCTGTAGCACCGCCGGCCTATGCTCACTCCAGGGTTACCCTGGCAGGGATCCAGGTGAGTCGGGTGATGCGAAGTACAATAGTTCAATGTGCCAGGTTGACGTTTACGTCAGCCCCGAGGCCAGACGCAGAGGTGCTCTTGTTTGATGTTCCACAGCAACACAACATGGCAATTGGTAGCATGCGGTTTCGCCATTTTCGGCGCAGCAGTCCCATTGAGCATCGGATGCGGAACCGAGGGACCCCTCGTGGTGCGCAATCACTCGAGCAGCGCATCTGTGACGGATGCCGGCGGCCTGGATGCTGGCCATGCGCAAATGCGACCGGCAATCGACGTTAGCTGGCAAGTGCAGCTCTCGGGCAACTTCGATGCCTCGATCGATGTCGCGCTCTACTACATCGATCTCGACAATCTCACAAGTACCGAACGCACGGCTCTATCCAACAGCGGGCGTCACTTGGCCTGTTACGTCAGTGCAGGCAGCTACGAACCTTGGCGACCCGATGCAGCGTTGTTCCCGGCCACGGTGATTGGCAATGCCTTGGCAGACTATCCTGACGAACATTGGCTCGATATCCGCAGCACAGCTGTCACTTCGCTGATGGTTGCTCGACTGGACCAGTTCGTGTCAAGCGGCTGCAATAGCGTCGCTGTGGCGAACGTAACGACTTCCGGGGAGAACACGGGGTTTGACGTCACAGCAACGGATCAGACCAACTATCTTGCTTGGCTGAGCAATGAAATTCATCGACGCGGGCTCTTGGCAGGGTTGGCCACTGCTGAAGATCGCCTGGGTGCAATGGAACCCCTTTTCGACTGGGCCTATGCCCAAAGCTGTTGGGTCGACAACCACTGCAGCGACTATTCGCCTTTCGTTGCCGCGGGCAAGGCCGTGTTGGCGGTTGAGTTTGGCGACTCGACCACGGCACCGACAATTTGCTCGGGCGTCGCGGGCACTGGCATCGACCTACTCATCAAGCCCCAGGACCTGGGTGTGAACCGTACTGAGTGCCCGCCGTAAGTAACCCTTGGATTTGCGCGACTATTGGAATCACAAACTAACCTGACCCGATTTTGCGCCTTCCAAGCCACCAAGGGATCGAGCAATGCTGAATGTCCCTGGCCATGACTGAACCCACCCGCGCCACTTCGGCGGGCCGCCCGCATCTGCACCTGGTTGGTGACGGCGTGCAAGCCGGGTCCGCCTCTGGGCTCGACCTGACAACGGTGTATCGGTTGCACTCGGCCTATGTGGCAACGGTTGGGTTGCGACTCTTGGGCAATGATGCCGAGGTCGATGACCTAGTACAGGAGGTTTTCATCGAGGCCCATCATGGCCTAGAGCAATTGCGGGATCCAAGTGCCGTCCGCGGTTGGCTGGCGCGAATCTGCGTCAGGAAATCCGTACGTCGATTGCGGCGTCGCCGGCTGCGCCAAATGCTTCGCTTGCAGGACGTGCCGGAGTTGCAAGAAACCCATACTTCACTAACTCCAGAGCAGATGTCCGAAGTAAAGCGCGCTTACCGAGCGCTAGCGCACTTTCCCGCTGAAGAGCGGGTCATTTGGATCCTACGTCATATCGAGGGTGAGTCACTGGACGAGATTGGACGGCTTTGTGACTGCTCCAAGTCCACCGTGCAGCGCCGAATCCGTTCGGCTGATGTGCGTTTCGATCGAGAGGTGCGCCAATGATCGAGTTCGATCCTGCCGTCACTTCTCGACTCGTGCCGCGTTGGGATGCCGAGCGCATGGCGCACAATCTCGAGCAAATCGAGCACCAGCTGGAGAGTAAGCGGGCCTCGCGCCCGTGGGGCATCTCGCTTGCCGCGCTGACAACGTCACTGGCACTGATAGGCCTTGTATTTGTGCTGACGCCGAGGAATGGTTGGAGGACCATTTGGCCCGCGCGTCCACCGGGTTCAGTTCCTACAGCGCACACGTCGCCTGTGCCCGCTGTAACCCCGCAGGCGCCAGCCACGGAAACGCTTTTTGGCGACGGTTCAGTGGCCACGGCATTGACGCAGGGAGCCGTCCTCGAATTGCGGACCACATCAGAGACCGAGCTGGTCGTTGTGGCAAAATCAGGCAGCTTCCGCTTCGACGTGGTGCCGAATCCTGCTCGCCAGTTCGTCGTTGAGGTGGGAACTGTTACCGTGCGCGTGCTCGGAACGAAATTCGTCGTGACACGGCTAGATGAACGCGCCGAGGTTCGGGTGGAACGCGGTCGCGTCGAGGTGACATGGCCAAGCGGGCGCACCGAGCTTGCTGCGGAAGGGTCCGGATGGTTTCCGCCGTTGCCTGAGCCATCCCCGGCTTCGTCTACGGCTACGACCGAGCCGGTCTCGACTGCGGCTAGATCAGCCGTGTCAGCTAACGAGCGCACTCAATTCATCGAGCTAACCCGAAAAGGCGATTACCACGCCGCCTATGCGATCATCGATCGAGCACCCCAGCTGTTCCTGGGTTCTGCCGAGGATCTGATGATGGCCGCTGACGCCGCAAGGTTGTCCAATCACCCACAGCAGGCCGTGGGCTACTTGCAGCGCATCACCAAGGAGCACGCGAGCGATTCACGGGCACCGCTAGCCGCATTCACGCTCGGCCGCATCTATATGAGTCAACTGCGGCAACCCGCTGCTGCGGCGCGGGCCTTTGCTCAAGTGCGTCAACTGGCCCCGACTGGGGCTCTGGTTGAAGACGCCCTGGCGCGTGAAGCCGAAGCGCTGGAACAAGCCGGCCAGCACGAAGCCGCGCAAAAACTTGTGCAAGCGTATCTGAAGCAATATCCCACGGGTCGCCGCAGCGAGCGCCTGCGTCAGCTAGTGAACCGGCCCCGCTAGCCCCGGGGGTTCGCTACGGTTTGGTCCTTAGAGATGGCTTCTAGGCAACGCGAACAAGAACGAATAGGCTCGCACGCATCTGCCAGATACTCGGAAAACCAACAGTTGCGAAGATGCGATCAGCCACACTGACTGTCATGGCGATGCTTGGGCTGTGGTGTCAGCCAGCCCGAGCGCGAGAGGCAGAGCCTCGGGTCGACTTCGTTGGTTGCTCGTCGATTAGCCTCGGAGTTACTAGTGAGCTCTTGGCGATCGAGCTCAAGACGCTTGGAATCGCGGCTAGTTCTGCAGTGTACTGGACTGTGCGTTGCCGTGAGCAACAAGCAACCGTGCAATTGCACGGTACGCCTTTGCCGCAAACAGTGCCTGGAGAAACCGCGAGTAGGCCTCCTATTGGAGCGGACGTCACCGCCAGCGTCGATGTGGATCTCTCTTCCACGGACCAAGCGGCTTGGCCCAGATTGATCGCAATTTCGGCGAGTGAACTGGTCGAACAGGTGACGCGTGGCGCGTTGATGAGCACGCCCACGGTTGCGAACCAAACGCGCGCATCGTTGATGCGGGTGCAGTTGGTGGCTTTGGTCGTCAAAACAAAAATAAATGCGCAATACATGCCCTGGTTGGGTTTGAACTTGAGTCACCTGGGCGATCCAGGTACGAATCTTTTCGGGGTGGGCCTTGGCGTTGATCGACGCCTTGGCTCGGTGGGATTGCTTGGACTGGATTTGCGCAGTCAATGGGGCAAAACTAGCTTGCCCGAGGTAAACGTCGCTTGGCAACTCACGAGCCTTGCGTTGGAGGGCGGTGCCGGTCTGGCCCTCGGTGCCGTCAGCGTGGATGTGCTGGGGGGCATGCGCATTGGGCGAATCGCGTTGAGCGGCGAGACAACTTCGAGTGACCTGAGCGGACGTCGGCTCGTCGGAGCTACGGCAGCACCCATTGTTGCCCTCCGCTTGCGTCGATCGCTGGGCAGGAGACTGTTTTTGGGGCTGGCGTTGGAGGAAGGCTATTGCCTGTTGCCCGTGCGGGGCAATTACGACGGAGTAACGCCTCTTCTGACCGTTGAAGGCCTGTGGACCAACGCGACACTAAGCCTTGGGTGGGAACTTTGAGTCTCGGCCCGCGATAATTCTTTCGCCGGG
>CAZCNI010000109.1:0-6744 GCA_964499765.1 uncultured Polyangiaceae bacterium | reverse complement strand
AGCCCATCGAGCCAACGTCGTCGGGCTTGGCTCATCTTGTCTGAGTACACGCGTTCCGTGAGTTCTGCGCGGGCTTCTTCGAGTGTGGGCAGTTCACTTGGTTGGCGTGACACCAATCGAACGATGGCAAAGCTATCGCCGATGTGAATGGGGATGGTGTGCTCCCCGGGTTCTAGGGACAGTAGCGCCCGATCGATCGCCGCCGGTAACTTGCCCGGTGCGAACTTGCCCAGGAAACCACCCTTGACCGCGGTCTTTCGATCCGTTGAGAATTGTCGTGCCAAGTCGCCAAAGTCGCGACCCTGCCGCAATTGAAGATCAACGTCATTGGCCAGTTCCTGCGCCGAGCTGCTGCCCGCTTGCGGGCGAATCAATATCCAGGCCACGGTGAAATCTTGTTTCTTACGCTCCTGCAACACAATCTCGTGATACGCGCGGCGCAGATCCTCGTCACGGACCTGTACGCGGCCTTGTAGACGCAGGTTCATCACCCGGTACTCGAGCAACTGGCGCCGAATCTCATCCCGGTACTTGGCATCTGTCTGCCCCTGGGTTCGGGCCTCGATCATTAATCGTTCAACCGAAATGCTATTCTGCTTGGCGAGCGTGGCCAGCGCCTGGTCCACGTCTTTGTCGGCAATGATGATCTTTGATTTGCGCGCTGTACGCGCAATCAACTCCTCATCGACCAACCGTTCAATGGCTGACTTGTAGAGCTGAGAGATAGCGGCGGAGCGTTGGGAGCCTGCGGGAACTTCCTGATTAATCCGCATGAGCAGGGGTGTTGCGCGGTCGCGCAGATCACTCATCAGAATTGCGCGCTCGCCAACCACGGCAACGACGCGCTCCACGATCGTTGCGTTGGCGACTTGCGGCGCGCACACGACGCTTGAAAAGGATAGGGCTGCCCCCAGACCGATTGCGCGCCATCGAGTGAGGTGCCGCTGGTGGAACATTGGGAACGTCACGGCCGCGCTTTAGCACAGGAAAGACCCGGGTAGCAGAATGTTCTAGGTCGGGCGTTCGATATTGCTCCCGCCGCCAGTCGGATTACGCGGAAATGGCCGAGATTTATACGATGCTCAAGGGGTCCCGGTCCTTGGTGGCAATCTGAATCGCCAAGTCGTCATCGAACTCGCTCCGAAGTCGGGACGCAAGATGAGGCAAGTAGCCGCGTTCACAATTGGTGTGGTCCGTGACGATGACAGTGGTACCCGCGGCTACCCGAGCCAGAATGTCGTGATGGCGCATCTCACCGGTCAACATAAGATCCACGTGGCTGCATTGCTCGAACACGCTCCCGCCAGCGCCCGCGCACACACCTGCGCTGCGAATGAGCTCACCGCGCGTGTGTTGGTCGGCTGCGGCAACGCGTAACTGCCAAATGCCCAGATGCTGCTTTACCAAGGGTAGCAGAGCGTCAAGTGTCTTCGGCTCGTCCAGTTCGAGACGACGGCCCATGCCCACCCCAACCGGCGCCCGTGGGTTCGCTATGATGGGTACCGTTGGTCCGCGGCCAACTACCTCTGCAAGCCAGTCGTTCATGCCGCCGGGTGCTGCATCGAGTGCTGTATGGGGAGAGTAGACCGCCATGTCAGAGCGCAGCGCGTCTTGCACTATGCGCTCTGCAGCGCTTGCCCGGGTGAGTCGCTTCAGACCAGAGAAAATGACCGGATGATAAGCGACGATGAGGTTGGCTCCCGCACTCTGCGCTTCGAGCAGCACGCTTTCGGTCAAGTCAATCGTCAGCATCACGCGCTGCACCTGTTCGAGCTCAGTGGCGAGCAGTAGCCCCACGTTGTCCCAGGGCTCGGCCCACTCGAGTGGCGCGATTTGTTCGAGCTGTGCAATGACTTCAGTAAAATGTCGGCTCATGACCAGCGCATTGTACAACGCTCCCGCGCCTTTCCGTGCCGCCAAGACAAAAAATCAGCAAGTATGGGGGTCAAAGACAACCCACCCCAGGTGCGGCGGTCCTGGCTTGCGGTATGCTCGGGCGCTGTGACTGACCAGGTTTCGTTTTTTCAACGCCTAGCCATTGCCATTCAAACGTTCTTTCGTGTCATCGGAGATTCGGATTTTGCGGCTCGCGTGAGTGGCCGCAAGAGTGAAGCGCCTTTGCTGCAAGTGCCCGAGCCGTTGCCAGCGAAAGCGCCCGAGCGCGACCTGCGCCCTGTTTTGCAATTGCTCAATGCGCTGCAACGAGACGGGCGACTGATAGACTTCATTCAACAAGACATTGCGGCGTTCTCCGACGCGGACGTGGGTGCTGCTGCCCGGGTGGTGCACGACGGGTGTCGACGCGGCCTGCAAGGCATCGTCACGTTCAACCCGATCATGAGCGCAGCCGAGGGACAGGTCGTGGCTGTCGAGGCGGGCTACGACGCGCACGCCATTCGATTGGTCGGCAATGTCAGCGGTGCGCCGCCGTTTCGGGGCAAGCTCCAACACCGGGGGTGGCGCGCGGCTGCGGTTGCCCTGCCAGACATCATTGATGACAACGATTGTAGTGTGATTGCTCCAGCGGAGGTCGAGCTGTGAGCGACGATTCAACTGGTTCAATTCAGGGTTGTATTGGCATTGATCTAGGGACTACTCATACGGCTCTGGCCGAGGCCCACTGGAGTGGACGTGCGGTTCAGGTGTCGGCTGTATCACTGGAGCAAGTGACGGGTCAGGGTGCGGTTCAGTCGCTGCCGTTGCTGCCTTCATTTGTCTACTTTGCTCACGATGCCGAAGCCCCGCTGGCGCTGCGCTGGGATCCGTCCCGGCGCTATTGTGTTGGCCAGTATGCCCGCGAGCGCGCCAGTGACGCGCCAGCGCGGGTGGTCTCGAGTGCCAAGAGCTGGCTGTCGCACGTTGGGATTGATCGCCGCAGTGCGTTGCTGCCAATGAACGCACCGAGCGATGTGGAGCGTATATCGCCGGTGGAGGCGAGCTATCGAATCTTGGATCACCTGTGTGAAGCCTACCGCGCAGAGGCGCGTCCACTGGGAGATCTGGCGGCGCAGGAAGTAATATTGGCGGTGCCAGCGTCGTTCGATGCGGCGGCGCGCGATCTTACCCTGGAGGCCGCACTGGCGGCGGGGCTCGAGAACGTGTTCTTGCTCGAGGAACCCCAGGCGGCGCTTTACGCATGGATTGAGGCAACCGGCGACGAGTTTCGAAAGCACCTTCAGGTGGGTGACGTGGTCTTGGTGGTGGATGTTGGCGGCGGTACCACGGACTTCTCTGCAATACTGGTGCAGGAAAAAGACGGTCAGCTCGAACTGAACCGGGTGGCAGTCGGTGATCATATTTTGCTCGGTGGCGACAACATGGACTTGGCATTGGCCTACGCGCTCAAAGCCATGCTCGAGCACGATGGACCGAGCGTTACCCCCGCTGAATTGCCGGCACTCTGGCATGCTGCGCGTCGGGCCAAAGAAGAGATGCTGTCGCGGCCCGAGCTGCAGTCAATTCCCGTTGCAATTGCCGGCACTGGTTCTCAGTTGCTGGGCAATGCCCGCCGTACCGAACTGACCCGGGCGCAAATCGAGACGCTGCTGCTCGACGGCTTCTTCCCCAGTGTGGAGGTCACGGCGCGCCCGGCTGTGCGCACGCGCGCCGCGCTCACTCAAATCGGGCTACCTTACGCTAACGATGCGGGAATTACCCGTCACTTGGCGGAGTTCTTGTGCCGACAAGCCAATGCCGTTGCGCCAGCGGTTGGGTCACCACCAAGTTTTTTGCGACCCACGGCATTGCTCTTCAATGGCGGCGTGTTCAAGTGCAACCTGTTTCGACAACGCATCATCGACAGCCTCAGTCGCTGGCTCGGTAGCGTTGGTTGCCCGACGCCCCGCGTGCTGCCCGGAGAGAACCTGGATCTGGCCGTGGCCCGTGGCGCCGCCTATTACGGTGCAGTGCGACGCGGACGCGGCGTGAGAATTCGCGGCGGCACTGCCCGAGCCTACTATGTGGGCATCGAGAGCCCCATGCCAGCGGTACCCGGAATGGAACCGCCCATAGCGGCACTGTGCGTGGCACCGTTCGGTGTCGATGAAGGAACCACCTGTGAGCTGCCTGATCAAGTGCTCGGCGCAGTCGTCGGGCAACCAGTTACATTTCGCTTCTTCAGCTCCACGGTGCGGCGAGCGGACATGCCCGGCACGCTGATTGAACACATGGTTCCGCAAGAAATCGACGAGCTGGCGCCGATTGAGATCGTGTTACCCGCAGAAAATCGGCCTCCCGGCGAGGTGGTCGCGGTGCGGTTGCAAGCTTCGGTAACGGCAGTTGGCTCGCTCCTCATCGAGGCCGTGCCGCTCAAGCCGCTCATTGCCAATGAACGCTGGAAGGTCGAACTGAATGTACGCAGCGAGGGAGCCTAACTCAGTGACGGCTCGCTTTACGGTTGGGATTGATCTGGGTACCAGCCACACGGTTATTGCGTACACGGATCCAGACGGTCGCGAGCCGATTCAGATCTTCAATGTGGAACGTCGTGTGGCGCTCAATCAAAGCGAGCGCAGGCCCACGCTACCGTCGGTATTGTATGCCCCGCTTGCCGAGGAGTCTTCTGAGCCCGGGGCTTGGCTGATCGGAGATTATGCTCGCCAACGTGGCCGCGAGATTGCCGGGCGCGCCGTGCTCTCTGCCAAGAGTTGGCTCTGTCACGCGGCTGTTGATCGCCAAGCCGCCATCTTGCCCTGGGGTGCGCCCGCTGATGCTCCGCGCCTCTCGCCCGTTGACGCGAGCGCGCGCATTCTTGCGCACGTGCGCGATGATTGGGACCGCCGTTGGCCTGGCGCGCCGCTTGGCGAGCAACAAGTGATTCTCACCGTACCCGCGTCATTTGACCCCATTGCGCGGCAATTGACGGTCAAAGCCGCGGCAGAAGCCGGGCTTCGTGTGCGCTTGCTCGAAGAACCGCAAGCGGCTTTTTACGACTATTTGGACTGTTATGGCTTGCAAGCACTAGAGCATGAACTGACTCGATTACACGAGCGACCCCTGCGGATCTTCGTGTGTGACGTGGGCGGCGGTACCACCGATCTGACTCTGCTTACCGTCAGCAGGCGTGACGGTGAACTCCTGGTCAATCGCACGGCTGTTGGTCGGCACCTCTTGCTCGGTGGCGACAACATGGATCTGACGCTGGCTCATCTGGCCGAGGCGAGCCTGAGCTCCGAGCAGCGATTCAATGCGCAGGAGTTGTCACAGTGGGTCTTGATGTGCCGCGACGCCAAAGAACGGTTGCTACAACCAGACGCCATCGAAGAAGTTCGCGTGGCGATTGGGGCATCGGGTTCCCAATTGGTTGGACGCAGTCGCAGCGCGACGCTCGAGCGTGAACAGGTCCGTTCGACGCTGCTCGACGGCTTCTTTCCGTTGGTGGAGCCAGGTTCCTTGCCGCGCCCTGCGCGTTCGGCTCTTGTCGGATTCGGTCTACCCTATGAATCCGATCCTTCGATCTCCAGCCATATAAGCGCTTTTCTCGCCCGTCACTTGCCAGCGGGGGAGCGCATCGATCAGGTGCTGCTCAATGGTGGGGTATTTTTGGCGCCGCTGCTCGCCGAGCGATTGGAGTCGGTACTCGAGCGATTGGGACAACCAGGCAAACTACTGCCGCATGCGCAGCCAGATCTTGCCGTTGGACGTGGGGCAGTCAAGTATGGGCTGTCGCTCAATGGCAAGGCGCTCAAGATCGGGGGTGGTTCCTCGCACGGTTACTACATTGCGTTCGATGCCCCGGGTTCAGCGACGCCGCGCCAAGCCGTGTGCGTGGTGCCTCGCGGGGCGCCCGAAGGGGAGCTTCACCGCGCCGTGTCGCAGCAGTTCACCCTGCGCCTCGGGCAACCCGTGCGGTTCGAACTGTACTCTTCAGATGTCTCCGTCGCCGATTCTGCCGGAAATGTCGTACAGATTGATGACCAGTTCGAATTGCTGCCGCCGCTGGTGACCCACTTGGAGTCAGAGCAGCCGCAGAGCAATGAAATTGCTGTGAGCCTCGAAGGTGAGTTGTCGGCGGTTGGTACTCTCGATATTCACTGTGTTCCCGTGGGCAGTCAGCAAGCGGCCATTGCTCTGGCGTTCGAGTTACGTGGGCAGGAACGCACGGTGGTTGGCTCGGGTGGGTCAACGCGTCCGAGTGCAATGGTCGGCGGTGAGCGCCTCCCAGAGGCCTACGAAGCGATTCAACGGGTCTTTGGCAAAGGTCGGGCAGGTGTCGATGCGCGCGAAACCAAGGACCTGGTCAGGAACTTGGAGCGCATGCTTGGACCGCGCCGTGAATGGACCCTGCAGACGAACCGCGCATTGTTTGACGTGATTGGACCCAAGCACCAAGCCCGCCGCCGCACCGTTGAACATGAGCGTGTGTACTGGATGCTGGCGGGCTACACACTGCGCCCGGGTTTCGGCCACGTGCTCGATCGACAGCGTGTGGCGGCACTCTTACCCGTGCTGCGATCAGGGTTGAACTTCACGGACAACGTGCGCGCGTGGCAGCAATTCCTCATTGCCTGGCGCCGGATTCTGCCGGGCATGACTGAGCCTGAACAGCTCGAGTCTTTGGCAACCTTAGCGCCCTACGCCGGTAGGGTTGCCACCCGAGCCAAGCCACAGCGCGGCTTCCTGAACATCGTGCAACCAGAGCTGTTGGACCTATTGGGCCTGCTAGAGCGTCTTCCAACTGCCAAACGGGCAGCACTGGGCAATGCCCTGCTCGAGCGCACCTGGACGGAACAAGAGCCGCGACTG
>CAZCNI010000108.1:0-6776 GCA_964499765.1 uncultured Polyangiaceae bacterium | reverse complement strand
ATGAACGCCAACTCGACTTTGATGTCGTCGAGTTCTTTGCGCGCCGCATCGGCGGTCTTCTGGTACTTGGACTGCTTGGAGGCAAGCTCGGTCGCCAGCGTAACCGTTGCTTCGAATTCATTGTAGGCTTCGAGTGGCTGATGAAGCTTAGCGAGCGCGCGGCCCAGCATGAGGCGCGAGTTCGGGCTCGCGACGATGTTATACGAGTCCCTGAACTTATCTGCGGCTTCCTTGTACTGCCTAGAGTTCATGAACTTGACGCCGTCCATGTATGGGACTTTGGCATCGTCGAGCTCAGTGTGGCCGGCGTCGATAACCGACACGCCCGCCGCACCTGCCGAAATGCAGCTGAGCAAAGCAATCAAGATGGTCGAGGTCGAAAGAGCCAGTTTTTCTCTACGATTCATTGCTAATCTTCTCTCGGCTCAGCTGAGATTGCCACCAGAACTCACCACGGCGGCCTTTGTTTCAAAGTTCGTTGGGAATGAAGTGCTTGTTTGGCTGCTCTGTTGTCTTGGAGTCAGTACCGTGTGGATCGCCCTCGTTCGCAGCAGGTTTGCTGCCAGCCTTGTTCGGTGTGGCGGAGACGTGTTTGTGGTGATCTGCTTTTGCGGACGCCGCCGCTGCGATGCCTGCATCGACGATCGGAGCCAGCGCCGGCGCGCGATTGGGGGCAACAGCTTCTGCTGCAACAACGTTCTGTTGCTCGACGCGTTCCCCGAATGACACACCGACTCTGTTCGGCGCGCTCGCAGCCGGAGCTTCTGCTGCATTCCCGTGTGATCGCTGTAGCACCATCATAACAACGACCACCGCGAGCACTGTCGTAAGTATGCCAAAGACAATTGTGCCCATGCTCAACTGCACTGTGCGTTTGGGGGCAAAAGAGGCATCGATCACCGAGGCCGCAGCGGCGGGCGCAGCGGAAATGGGCGGTCTAGACGATGGAGACTGAGTCTGTGCACTTACAGGCGGTTCTGCAGCACCCACAACCTGAACCGGCTTTATCGCGATAGGTACGAATGGCTCATCGTGAACGAGTCGGAATGGCCCTGCGGTGGACGCTGTGGCGCTGCTCGCCGGCGGCGCACTCGTCGTGGCGCTGCTCGCTGGGGGCACACTCGCAGTTGCCCTGTTGGATGGTTCGGGAGTCACAGTCGAGGCGCCAAGGTCCGTGCGAGCTGCAGGAGGGGCGGAGACAACCGAAGACGCCATTCCCGAAGTTCCCTTGGCCCCTTGCTCACCTTGGCCTGGGAGTGTCCCGTGCTTCTGTCGATATTCGTCAGCGCCTTGCGGAGGAACGGCATCGTTCATTGCTGGCGTGGCTGTCACTGCAGCTCGCTGGCCCGTGATTTCGTCCTGTGGATCGCCAACGTGCGGAGATTCCGCCGCGCGTTCAGTGCCCAATGAGCTCGGTTGTTCGATGGGAGGCTCAACGTGTGTGGTCTCTCCAGTACCATCTGATGGTGCCAGATTGGTTTGCTGCACCGAAACCTGAGCACTGGCATCTGCCGGACTTTCAACACTGAAAATCATCGGACTTGCACCGGATGCATTCACCGTCGCAGTAAGCGAAACAGAACTGGATTCATCGGCAGCGGGGGCCGGCGCATCCGCTGGTGTTGACAGCAGCAGACCATCGGTGAATTCGAGAACTTGTTCATAGGTGGATACGTCCTCGACGCCCATGACAATGGCAACCGCAAGTTCACGGAGCGATGACTGCCGTTTGCTCGGATCAGCTTCCAATGCCGTGTGCACCGTGTGCACCAAACCTTGGGGAACTTTCGTCCCGGTAGGAACTGATTGGGCGACCTTTGGTATCTTGAAACCGTGACCGAGCGATGCACTAGAGCCCTCGGCAAACAGCGTTTGCCCCGTCAATAGCTCCCACAGCAGAACACCCACAGCGAACACATCTGAGCGCTCGCCGGGCTCTCGCGTGTCGTCCATGAACTCCGGGGCAGCGTGACTTGCAACGCCCGGTCGATGTCGAAGTGTCGGCACGCGCAAGGCAGCGGCCGTGATCTGACCGTCCAATGCACGCACGCGACCATCGGGCCCAACCAGGAGTGAACCGGGCGAAACGCTGCCCGGCCGCCATGGGATTCCAGCCGAAGCGCAGAGGTCACGGCTCTGTTCCAAACCTTCGATGACGTCGAGTGCCACACGCGACGCCACTTTCGCAGGAAAAGCTCCGCGAGTCTGTCGGGCACAGCTCTGGAGATAGCTTATCAGACTGCCTTCGGAGTGTTCGTGAACGAGCGTGATCCAACCCTTGCCAGTAACCACGTCAGCAACACGCAGAACGAGTTCGTGAGTCAGATGTGTGCTGTCCCAGATTGCATCGGCCAAAGCTTGCTCTTCGTGAGCGGGAAGCTGAGACGGTAGACTGACGACTCGCGCAAGCCCATAGGTCACGCCTTCACCCACCTCACGCTCCGCGATGAACAAGGACCCCAGAGCCCCTGGCGCGACTTCGCGAATGATTAGATAGCGCCCTGTTCGGGAACCAACGGTGGGTACGGATTCAGGTTCAGTCACGCTTTGCTTGGGAGTGGGACGGGGTTGACGAGCTCCTAGAGCCCGTCACATCTTGGGGGATTTCCCGCGCAATGTCACCTTCCGAGGCGTGCCCCAATGGTATTTGGTTCCCAACACCGAGCTGGAATTGCCTACCGCATCTGAAATTCGAACGATTGTGAAGGATTGCAGCCTGACTATGGACTTCAGAACCCAAGGCAAGCGATTACTGGCTAGGTGACCGCGCTGCTTCCCAACAGGTCAGCTTTTGTTGAGGAGCGTGCTCTTAACTTCATCTGGGTATGGCTGTCACATTGGCGCACACGGGCCTGCCCCTGCGCAAGGCGCTTCCGTTGAACAAGGGAACGTCCAGCGGGTCGGCACCCGCCCTACAGTGATGTTGCGTCGTCGGCGAGGCCGTCAGCGAGACTTATGAGTCGTGAATAGAGCTCACGTCGACTGTGCCCCGTTGCGCCCAGCTCTTCCAATATCGTGCGAGGGGATTGTCCCTGATTCAACTTCTCGAGCAGTGTCTCATCCGAGATACCGGCATGATCAGCCGGCTGCAACTCGTCGAGCTCGTGGGTCCCGAGGACGAGCACGAATTCGCCACGCGATTGCATGGCCTCACCGGCAAGTGAAGCGAGCGTGCCGCGCCTCACTTCCTCGTGTAGCTTCGTGAGCTCGCGACACACAACGGCATTGCGCCCTGGTTGATGTTCGGCGAGTTCTCGCAGAGTCGCTGCGATTCGATGCGGCGACTCGAATAGCACCACGGCATCGGGACACTGAACTAGCCGCGTAACAGCAGCACGCCGCCGCTTTCCTTCCCGCGGGAGAAAGCCCAAAAAATAGAACGGCCCTTCGACGATACCCGACAGCGAGAGCGCAGCTGTCACCGCACTCGGACCAGGTACGACTTGAACCGCGATGCTCTCTGCAGTGGCTGCACTCACCAAGCGTGCCCCGGGGTCACTGATGGCAGGCATACCTGCATCGGTTACCAGCGCTACACTTTGACCCGTCAGCAACGACTCAACCACTTGGCGAATTCGGTGCGGGTCGGAGTGCGCCTCGACACACTGTAGCGGCTTACCTTGAATACCCAGGTGGCTCAGCAATGCGCGCGTGCGCCGGGTGTCTTCGGCAATGATACGGTCTGCGCGCTGTAGCGTTTCGACCGCGCGGCGCGTAATGTCTCCCAAGTTCCCAATGGGAGTTCCGACCACATAGAGCGTCCCTGCCATGGCGCGCCCTACTCGCGGATCTGCACCGCATCGCCGAGTACTTCGGTCAGATACGTACGCAGTTTGCCGGTGAGTCGTGCCTCGAGTTGCCTGACGCGTTCACGGGAGACGCCAAACTCATCACCCAGTTCCTGCAAAGTAATCGGGTCTTCCGCCACCAGCCGCTTGTCGAAAATGATGAGTTCTTTGCCAGCAAGCGTGGTGCGGAAAACGTTCAGGTGCTGGCGCAGATTGGTTTCGAGGTCCACGCTCTCCGTGAGCTGATCGGGACCCGGAGCCGTGGCAGGCAACATATCCATGCGCGTGGTTTGGCGGCCCTCGCTGTCGCCGATACTTGCGTCGAGCGAAGCGTCGCTCGCCGAGAGTCGATGATCCATCTCCACGACGTCCTGCTCGTCGACCTTGAGCCGCAGCGCGATCTCCGCGTGCGTTGGCTCAATGCCCATCGCAGCCAGTCGCGCCTTTTCCTTACTGAGATTGTAGAACAGCTTTCGCTGCGCCTGCGTGGTACCGACTTTTACTAGGCGCCAGTTATTTAGAATGTAGCGCAAGATATAGGCGCGGATCCACCAAGCCGCGTAGCTTGACAGCTTGACGCCTCGATAGGGGTCGTAGTGCTGGACGGCCTGCATTAGACCGATGTTGCCCTCCTGGATCAGATCCATGATGTTGCGATAAGCACGTCGGTATTCAAAGGCGAGCTTGGCAACCAAGCGTAGGTTTGCGGTCACGAGTTGCTTGGCCGCATTAACGTCACCGGTCTGCTTGAAACGCTCTGCAAGTTCATGCTCGGCTTCGGGTGTGAGCAATGGGTGGCGCTGCACCTCCTGCATGTAGAGCTGCAGCATGTCGAGCCGCGCCAGTGCGTGCTCTTTCTGCGGCACCAGTGCGGCAACGTCGCTTGTCGTGAAGTCAACTTCCTCGGCAACGACTTCGCCGCTTGCCTCAATGATGACCTCTGGCTCTAACTCGTCACTGGGGTCCTCGTTGCCAGACTCCGCGTCCGGCGCCTCGGAATCGGAACCCGCCGCATCGCCGTTATGGTCGCGAGTTGCCGTCTGGTGGTCCTCTTCCCGCTTAGTCTGGATGCGTTGTTTTTTGGGTTTCTCGCGTTTGGCCAATTCATCGCCTTAGAATCAATAGGCAAAAGGTTGTGCCCGTCATCGCGCTACGTCAAGCCCAGCTGCCAATTGTGCGGCGTCGAGGCATTCGGCCAACCCTGGAACCCGATATTTGGTGACTAGCGATCGATTTTGCCACTACTGCTAGTGACCTTTGAGCTGGTGACTTTGGGGCTAGTGACCTTTGAGCTGGTGACTTTGGGGCTAGTGACCTTTGAGTTGGTAGCTTTGGGGCTAGCGACCTTTGAGCTGGTGACTCTGGGGCTAGTGACCTTTGGGCTGGTGACCTTTGGGCTACGCGAATTGTAACGAGGTGCACTAGTCGGCTGCTTGCGGACGCGCGGCGCGGATTGCGGGGCTTGCGCCGCTGGCTTTCGAGCCACACCTGCGTCGACAACCTCACTAACAACGGAAGCGTCAGGGGTCTGGACAACCACCGGTTGAACAGCGGAGGCTGATGCATCGGCGACCTGTGCCGACTGAGCAAAACTAGCCAAAGTTGCTGCCACCGGGAAAGAAGCCACTGTTGCGGTGGCCGAAGTTGGGGTCTTCCTATCAGCGGCTTTGGTACAGCGTCGGATTGCCAGACCACCCATGAACGCCATCAGCAACAGACTGACCACGGCCATCCACATTCGAGGCCGCTGCGCGTGTTGAGTGTCCGTGGCTCGCGATTCGACCGCAGCCATTTCGACTGCGAGTATTTTCAGCTCGCTGAGCTCTGCGGGCGGTGAACCAAGCTTGGTCTCAACCGATGCTAGCTCGGGTTCGATCAGAACCGCGCCGTGTTCAATTGCGCTGGCTGTTGCGATGTCTCCTTGCGTTTCAGCGGTTACGGACTTTGCCGGCGGCAGACCCGGCGTTGCGAACAATGCCGCGCCCGGCAGTTCGAACAGCTTCGGTAGGCCGGGAATCACGGCCTCGAGGGGTGCAGAGGGGGGCGGAAGTGTCGGATGAAGACTGGTGCCCGCCGCTTTGGCCTCTCGCGCAATCGCGTCATCCATGAGAGCCGCAATAATAGGCGGACTGGACTGCATGGTTGATCGCGGCGCCACGGGCAGGGGCGTGACAGGTGCCACGTGTGTCGACGGCTTCGACCCGCGCTGCTTGGGTAATGGAGTCGCGCGCAGTTTTGGAGGCGGCGGTGGGATTGGACCTGCGGCTTTGGGCGACGACTTCGGATTGGTCGCGGAAACCGCACGCAAACGCGGTTCCCGGCTGCTCGAACCGGCGCTCACGGTCTTCAGCACTACGGCAGGAGCGTTGCGTTGCTCGGGTCCGACGTTAGTGGCCAACCCGTGCTCAAGGGCGCGCGACCGAGTTTCGAAGATGTTGCCAACCAGACCGGACACGTACTCACCCACTTGGGCTGGTGAAGCCATGAGCGTCGTTGCGTATGTCTCGAGCGCTTGCAGCAATGCCGTAGTGCCGGCGTAGCGGTCTCTGGGCGCACGTTCGAGAGCACGCTTCACCAGACCCGCAATGGTTTGTGGAATGGGATCGGCCGGCCCGCGCTGCAATGAGTCGAGTGCAGGCACAGGCATGGTTCGAACCTTGTCGATGACGTCCCCGACATGGGACGCGGAAAACAGGCGGCGATTCGCAAACACTTCCCACAGCAAGATGCCGATCGTAAAAACATCGGAGCGGCCGTCAGCAGTACCCGCGGCGTCTAATTGCTCAGGCGCCGCATAGCCCAGCACTTCCAATTGCTGACCATACTCGGGTGTACGCCGGAGCATGGTAGAGATTCCCGCGTCGCAGATCCGGCTCGTACCATCTTGCCCAACCAGGATAGAATCTGGTAGCAGGCCGCCACACAATGAATCCCCCAAGGCGGGCGACGCTCCGCAGGCTTCAATCGCACGGGCACCGAGCGCCACAT
>CAZCNI010000107.1:0-6844 GCA_964499765.1 uncultured Polyangiaceae bacterium | reverse complement strand
CTCGCCGTAAACACGCAACTCGGTGGAGAAGCACTCATCGCTCCAATAATCACGAGCATGTTCTCATTGTCGGCACAGCTGCCAGCGCTCACCAACAAGCTGCCTAACAGACCCGCGGTGCATACTTTCCTCGACCACCGTTTCATTCGACTTACCTCGCGACCACGCACTACCAACTATAGACTGTATCAAGTCTACGCCCCACAGACTATATCCGCCAAAATTCACGTCGCACTGCCCCTTATCTTTACCCTCAGCGGGATACCTCGCCCCAGTGCACAACAACGTGCAACCCGTGTCCCAAAGGCCCCACGTCCGAAATCAACCGGCTATCTCCGGCAACATCGCTCTGAGATCCTCAACCAGCAACATCCGGTGAGTCACACAGCCTATGTCTTCCACCACGATGAATCGAATCGAGCTCCCCGACTTCTTTTTGTCGTGTCCGAGTAACTTGGAAGCGGCCCGAAGATCGCCCGAGTCCACGGCCACGGGCAGTCCTACAGCCTCCTGCAGCCGCACAGTCCTTTCGGCAATTCCACTCGGAGTGAACCCAAGTCGGACACCAATGCGCAGCGCCGCCACCAGGCCCAGGCTCACCGCCTCGCCGTGGGACCAACGGTCATAGCCACCAACGGCTTCGAGCGCATGTCCGACCGTATGCCCCAGGTTCAAGGTGGCCCTGATCCCCTTCTCGGTTTCGTCCTCGCCAACGATCCGGGCTTTCACGCGCACGCAACGCCGCACGACTTCAGCCAGCACCGCGGGATCCCGATGCCCAATCGCCTGTCCCTCGGATTCAAGTAACTCGAACAGTTCCCGATCGCCAATCAGAGCAGTCTTGACCACCTCCGCGAGTGCGCCCTTGAAATTCCGCTCACTTTCCGTACCCAGCAACTCCGTGTCACAAACTACGCCTGACGGCTGCCAAAAGGCACCAACCGCGTTCTTGCCTTCGCCAAAATCCACCGCCGTTTTGCCACCCACGGAAGCGTCAACCATCCCAAGCAACGTTGTCGAGACCCCGAACCACCGCAGCCCTCGCATCCACGTAGCCGCTGCGAACCCAGCAACGTCCGTGACGACTCCGCCACCGATGGCCACAACTTTACTGCTCCGATCAATGCCACCCAATTGGGCTGCTTCGTAGATTTTCGTCAGCGTCTGCAGATGCTTCTGTTGCTCCCCCGCCTCAAACACCACTTTCACCAAGCGTGAACCCGACGCGAGCAGCGCCTCGGCAAACCGAGCACCATACAAACGCTCCACATTCGAATCCGTCACCACCAAACTCGTCGCAGACCCGACCAGCAATCCTGAAAGCCATGAGTCAGCGACTCCATGTCCCACCTCTACTCGATACGTTCGTTCCCCCGCGGCAACCGCAATTGAATCGCACTGCCAAACCCGCAATGCCTCACGAGCAGCTTCTTCCACCGCACCTTCCTCGACGTAAACGACACAGTGCGCTTCCTCAAATACGCCGGCTGCTGCCCACCATAGTCTCGCCTCGAGCGAGCCAGGACCCAACGGCTGCGTGTCGCGACTGCCAGAACAGACCACCGCGACGACGACGCACCGATCAATTACCTCAACACGTAGCGCTCGATCGAGCCAGACCTCGCTTGAAACCTCGATCACAGGCGCATCGTGCGCCATCCACTGCTTTTGCAGCGTGGTAGCGTCCGCGGTCACCAAGCGTCGCCCGCTGCGCTCAGACAATACCTGTGCAACCTTCGACTTCAATGATGCTGGCGGCCCTACAACTATCAGTGGTCGACGCATTGAAACGCTCCTCCGGACAGCAACGCCGGCTCGGCGCGCATCTACGCTGTTTCGCCGCGATATGCTAGGCCAGAAGTAATGGCCGATGACCTAGAACTAGTCTCCCGCGACGGAACTGTGGGCTTGCGTGTTCGAGTCAAGCCAATGGCCCGCCGCACGGTGATCGTTGGTGTGCAACAAGGAGCGTTAGTAGTGTCTTTGGCTGCATCGCCTCACGAGGGCCAAGCCAACCGTGAACTCCTGCGTTTTCTTTCCGACCTCGTTCATGTTCCCGTGAGCCGTATCCAACTCGCTGCCGGGGCATCAGGCAGGACTAAGCTCGTTCGTTTCCGCGGTGTTGATGTAACCCAGCTCCGCAAAAACTTGCTTCAACTCCCCCAAGGCAGCCTCGCGTCCCGAAACTCCGATTGATCTGAGTCTTGCCCGAAACAAATCAGCTGTCCTCCGAACGACGTGACGGCTAGAGTAGTCAAACTCGTGGCTACGCCCTCGATTGACTTCCGAGTCCCATTGCACATCCTCGTGGTAACCGAGGATGTGCTGACGTCGCAACTCGTCGAGAGAACTCTAGCACGCGGGGCTGACGTCGTAACCACTGCCCCCGACCTTTCCGACGGACTTGCAAAGGCAGCCGCTGAGATCCCAGACGTTGTGTTGGTCGACCTCACGCTCGGCAACAACGCCGGTCTGGCCATCGTTCACCACCTCCGCGCCCTTGCCCCCACCGCCGCCATCTACGCCTTAACCAGCCCCTCGGCACTCGCCTTTGGGCCTCAAGCGTTGGCACTCGGCGCATCCGGCGTGTTGGTACTGCCCCTCAGCGGAGACGAGATCCTTCGAACAATATCCGCCGAACGAACGCGTCACGCTCACGAAGCCGAACGCGTCCACTTACGAAAACAGGCGCTCCTCGTAGACCAGTCTCGCGCATTTGCCGAAACGCTGGCAAGCGTTGCATCTGCCACATCACGCCGTGAAGCCTGCGAACGATTCGCACTGCTCCTTGCGCAAACCGGTGCGACGCAGGTCGTGCTTTACATGCCGTCGGCGGACGGCTCTCGTCAATGGATGCGCGTGGGCCGCTGTGGACGAGTGGACACAGCTCCTGGCTTCATCGCGGAATTGGACATATTTGCGTGGGCCAACACCAATGACTTCGAAGTTTTCCGCTTCTCACTCAGCCGCCGCAGTGTGTGCCTCGCCCTGCTTCATTCCGAGCATCGGTCGCAATTCGATGCGCTGAGAGACGTACTTGCGTTATTGGGACCCCAAATCGCAACAGCTCTCTGTTTGGCTTCCGAGCGCGAACAATCAAGCCGCGGAGCTATGAAGGACCCGCGGACCAGCGCATACACGTTCGCTTACTTCGTCGACGTAACGGGACGTGAGATTGACAAAGCACGTAGATACGGCCGCCGATTCGCTCTCGCCACCCTTGGACTCGAGCTGCCGCCTGCAATTGACGAAGCCCCTACCGCAGACCCCGGGATCCAGATTGCCGAACGAATTCTCTCCAGCGTCCGAGATACCGATGTCCTCGCTCGCGTGGATGACGCCGAGTTCTATCTCTTGCTACCCGAAACGGGCGGAGCCGGCGCGCACATTTGCCGACGTCGACTGCTTCGCGAGTTCATCGGTACCGGCGATAGTGCCGAATCCTCAAAACCCGAGCCATCAGTAGCCGTGGGTGTAGCGACGTTCCCGCACGACGGCCTCGACTTATCTCAACTGCTCCGAATTGCACGTCACCGTGCCGAACTTTCTCGCCGATCGCCCGTGCGCAGACTAGCCCTGAACCGTTTCTCACTGCCAGAAATGCTGGACTCCCTGCTCTGGCGCCTCGATGAAGCCTCAGACGGACTCGGCGCCGAGGCGCCACGACTGATCGAACTGCCCATGATGGACGCAATTCCCCTGGTCACGGCTGTCATCAAAGAAGCCTGCCGCGGAGGAGAGACACGCATCGTTGCCTCAGTACACACCGGCATGAGCCTCGGCGGTGCCGTTCGGGGTTATCTCGACCCTGACCGTGAGATTTTGCAAGTAGAGACAGTTGATCTTTCGGCACATGCCAACTGTCGCGATTTGGAGGTTCTAGTCGTCTTCGCTGAACACGGCGTCTATTCGCTGTTTGGCCGAAGTTCTGGCCATTCGCTCAAGGCGCTGCATTCTGCCGACAGCATGCTGGCTGACCTCTTACTGCAGCGCTTGACTGACCTGTCAAGAACGAGAGTTGTAGACTGATGCCGGCACTCACGGTCATGCTCATCGACTCAAACATCGAAGCACTCGGTGAACTCGCTTCATTGCTTCGCTCCCGGGGACTGGGAGTGGCACTCGCCAACACCTGGAGCCTCGCAAGAGACCAAGCTCGCAAGCTGAACCCCTCTGCCCTGCTGATTGCCGAAAGTTTGGCAAGCGCAAGAGAGTCCAACGACCAACTGATCCAAGAGGCTTCGTTGCAAAACGTGCCGTGCTTCGTGCTCGTGGACAAACTCGTAATTCCGGCTGATCCCAATCAACTCCTTCGCTCCGACCCCGATGCAATAGCCCGTCGTCTCTGGACGCTTGAAGCCACACCCGCCCCGCTTTCTACGGCGGGCGGTGATTTCCGCGGTGATTTGCGCCAGGTCGGCGTCACAGACTTACTTCAGATCCTGAGTATGAATCAGCGTACCGGTGTGTTGACGATTTCCACCGCCACCGGGGTTGGCGAAGTCCGCCTAGTCCAAGGCGAGATTGTCGATGCGATTTATCGGCGTATCGAAGGCAGCAAGGCTCTCTTTCGGCTCCTCGGCGAAAGCGAAGGCAGTTTTGCATTCGTCAGCGGAATAGGCACCCCCTTGCGCCGCATGGAACAGCCCACTCACGTGCTACTTCTCGAAGGACTGCGACAAGTCGATGAGACGCGTCGTTGCCACCAGGCAATTGGCTCAGACCAGGATGCGCTACAAGCACACATGGAGTCGGGAGTCGAACTCGACGACGTGGCCCAACGTGTGATGTCGGCCCTCGAGGTACCACGAACCGTCGAAGAACTACTCGACTCTCTACCAGACAATGATCTTGCCATCGTCAAGGCAGTTCAGGACCTACTGGAGCGTTCCTTGCTCAGACGTATCGAACGCGGCGCGATGCGCGTTGATTTGGCCGACGCCGATCAGATGAACGTACTCTCCAATGAGGTTCGTCAACTACGAAGACCGGGATTCGCAGGAAACCCTCGCATCTTGCTGCTGGCCACGCAGAGCCGCCTCGGTGCCGCATTGCATTCGCTGAGTCGCATTGCCGACGCTTGGCGACCCGTGGATGCAGCCCCGTCAGCACCCGTCCCTCACACTCTGGCCTGCCTACGCTTGAATGATGGCGCAGAGCTGGACATCATCGGCCTGCCCGACGCGCCCGACTACCAACCGCTTTGGGACGTGACCCTACCGGGAACAGCAGCGGTAGTCGTGCTTGGGCATGAACCAACGGATGCAATCGAAGCGGTTTGCACCACCCTGTCGATCCCGGTGGTGAGAGCCGAGGCGTTGATTGGGGATGTTGAAGAAGGTGACCCCTGCCAAATGGCCTTACTGGTTCGCTCCGCGCTCGAAACGGCTGCAAATCGCTAAACCGGCGTCGTGGCAGTACCTGCAACACATACCCCACGCAATACAGGCGCATACCGGCTGAGCCGTGGAACTCGGACCAACTCAACCAAGGCGGCCGGTACTCCGGACAGTTTACGGATGCTGCCCGATCCGCGGCCAGCCGTGGTAATCATGGAAGATGGCGAATGGCGAGACTTCGCGAAAAGAAGAGCATGGCGGCCTGTCCGCGGCTCGAGCCGAATTCGCGTCAAGTCTAGGTCGGCGACTCGAAGCCATTCATGCCGCAATCTCAGCTTTTGAGCAGAATGCGATTTCTCCTCCTCGTCGCGATAATCTCCTGCGGCGACTTCATGCCTTAGGCGCTTCCGCCAAGATCCTTGGATTCGCTGCTGCGGCAGAATCTCTGTCTCGTGCTGAGCAACAACTGCGCACGGGACTAGCTGAAACGCTTCCGGATGACCTGGTGATTGTCAGAAGTCTGCTCACCAACCTCTCTTCATTGGTCTTAAGAGGATCCTATTCACTCGTGCCACCGCCCGTCTCAGCCTCACCCGGCGCGGCGGCTTCGCCTTTCCCGGTGGCTCAGGGCCCCTGGTGCGTGCTTGTTTGCGGGAGCCCTGTCTTGGCCGAGACTCTGAAAAGCGTCGGCGCGGAAAGCCAAGGCTTCGAGCTCGTTCAGACCCAAGACATCAGCCGGCTACGCGAACAGTGCGCCATGTATGGTCCGGACGTCGTGGTACTCGATGCAACGCTGGATGACATCACTACCGAACTCCAGCGACTTCGAGAATCGCCAGAAGCCACCGGCGTTCAGCTAATTGTGGCACAAGCCACCGACGAGTCGGTCCACGCGTTGAAAGAAGCTGGAGCAGACACCGTTCTAACAACAACCTGCTCGCCGATCGCGCTGTGGCGCGCCACCAATCGAACCCGTACCGATGATCACAACTTGCCGTCACCGCGAGAACCCCTCGGTGACATAGGCATGCGGGAACTCTGTGAGAGGCTCGCCAGGGAACTCAAGCGTGGGCTCGTTGAGGCCGCCGACGAGTCGTCGCAATCCGCAGTTGTGGCACTCGGAGAGGGCATAGAAGTCCGCGCTGCGATTTGGGCTGCGGTCGCCCGCATTCGCGAATTGGTAGTCGCAAAGTCCGACGGTAGAATTCATTTTGGACCCGGCCCCGACGGGAGTGTGGTCCTTGCACCCGGAACGGGCCTTGGTTTGCGCGGGCGTACACTTGCCGACTCGGCCTCGATTGACTTGACCGGTCGCCGAATTCTCGTGGCAGATGATGACCCCGCGGTAGCATGGTTCGTCGGTGGCACGTTACGCGCGGCAGGTGCCGACGTGCGCGAAGCACAAGATGGCCGGCGCGCGCTGGTTCTGGTTCAGCACTGGTGGCCTGAACTCATCGTGAGCGATGTTCTCATGCCAGGCCTGGACGGCTTTGCCCTCTGCCGCG
>CAZCNI010000106.1:0-6872 GCA_964499765.1 uncultured Polyangiaceae bacterium | reverse complement strand
ACGTGCCCGCTGGATGGGCAGCAAAGGTCCATAGTGCCATCGATATCATCGAGCACCGACTGATCGAGTACGAGAACTATCTCACGACTAATCGTATCTACCTCGACCGAACATGTGGAGTTGGTGTCGTGGATGCAGACCTCGCGATGGAACTGGGGATAACCGGTCCAATACTTCGTGCCGCTGGCATCGATCACGACCTGCGACGCGATGCTCCGTACCATGCCTATGACGAGCTGGAAGTGCGAGTGACCACAGACATCGCTGGCGATTGTGAAGCTCGCACGCGCGTACGCTTAGCGGAGATCCGCGAGAGTGTTCGCTTAGTGCGCCTGATGATCGACGGGATCCCTGAGGGGCCGCTCGGCTCACGCAAACCCATCAAGACGAACTTAGCCGAGAAGAGCGAGCGCGGGCACGCCTATGCGGCAGTTGAATCACCTCGTGGAGAATTAGGTATCTACGTCATCGGTGGCGGTGCCAATCGCGGCGCGAGCCCCTATCGTCTCAAGATCCGCTCCCCGAGTCTGCATGCGCTTTCCTGCCTGCCCTATGTTCTTCCGGGGCACGTCGTAAGTGACGCGGTCGCTATTCTTGGCTCGGTCGATCCAATCATGGGCGAGGTCGACCGATGAGCCCTTATCTCAGAGCTCTCATCTATTCACTGGTCATCATTACGCTGCTCTTGACTGTCACCGCATGGTCCATTTGGTTCGAGCGCAAATTCTCCGGTCGGATGCAATCTCGCGTGGGGCCAACCTTCTACGGTCCTTTCGGTCTGCTGCAACCAGTCGTCGATGGTTTGAAGCTGCTACAAAAGGAATTCCTCATTCCGGAAAGCGCGGACCGCGCCCTGTTCGTGCTCGCCCCACCGCTGACGGTCATCCTTGCACTCGGAACGGCTGCGGTGGTGCCCTTCGGATCAGAAGTAGTAGCAGCCGATCTCGACGTGGGAGTTCTCTACATTCTCGCTCTCGGCAGTCTCACCACGGTTCCAGTCTGGATTGCCGGTTGGGCCAGCAACAACAAGTACTCGCTGCTGGGGGGAATGCGTGCCGTGGCACAAGGTATCTCCTACGAAATCCCGCTCGCGTTAGCCGCACTGGTACCCGTCATCCTCGCGGGCTCGATGAGTCTCACCGATATCGTTAACTACCAGATCCAGCACGGTTGGTTCGCATTCTGGCCACCGGGACCCGGCTTTTTTGCGTTTCTGTTCTTTTTGCCTGCATCACTAGCGGAAGCAAACCGTATCCCCTTCGATATTCCCGAAGCAGAAAGCGAACTCATCGCGGGCGTGACTACCGAGTACACGGGCATGGGATTCGGGTTGCTCTATTTGGCGGAATACCTGCACACTCTCATCGTTTCTGCCGTCGCATCGGCCTTGTTTTTCGGTGGATGGGATGGGCCATTGCTGCCCGGCCTGCATTGGATGGTCGCCAAGACCTTGGTACTATTCGCCGGCATCTTCGCCATCCGCTGGAGTCTCGTGCGCTTCCGTTCTGATCAGTTGATGGGGATCTGCTGGCGGTACTTGGTGCCGATCGGCCTCGGGCTCGTCATGGTCTCTGCGATTTGGGTGCAGCTCGCCAAGGCAAGTGCCCAATGATGCCGTATTTCGTGGACACCCTGCGCTCGCTGTTCATCACCATGCGAAATGTGCTGCGCAAGCCAACGACCGTGCACTTCCCGATGGAACGCCGGGTGCGCGCCGAACGTTACCGAGCCAGTTTCGCATTGTTGCACGATCAATCAGGCGAAGAACTCTGCATCGGCTGCAAGGCGTGCGAACGCATCTGTCCGTCCGAAGTCATCACGGTAGACGCCGAGAAGCGTGAGTCGTCGGTTACTGGCAAAAAACGCTCCTACGCCAAGGCGTTCACGTTGGATCAGAATGCTTGTATTTACTGCGAACTGTGCGTTCAGGTATGCCCAACCGACGCGATTGTCATGACGAGAACCGCACAGGAACCAGCGTTCCATCGGCAAACACTATGCCTCAACATGGAACGCCTCTACGACAACGAAAGGACGCAGCCGCTTACCTGGGCGAATGCGTCGAGACTGATCGAAATGCAGGCACCTCCCGCTAAGGAGCCGGCGAAAGCACAGGACAACGCTGATGCCGACCAGACGGGGCAAGCCCGATGATGGAGCCCATCGTCTTTGGACTGGTAGCAGCGGCGGGCGTTCTTGCCGCTCTGGCAGTCGTTGCTTGGGGCAACCTGGTCCATTGCGTGTTGTGGCTGGCCTTGGTGTTACTCGATACCGCGATTGCCTTTATGCTGCTTGAAGCGCCTTTTCTTGGGGTAATTCAGGTCATGCTGTACGCTGGCGGCGTCGTCACGCTCATGCTGTTTGCCATCATGCTGACACGGCGTGGTGGTGGCGTCGCATTGCGCAACGAAACCGATCCAGTGCGTCGCCGCCCTGCATTGGTAATTAGTGGTGGGCTGTTTGGACTGATGGCTTGGGCCATCCTCCGGTCAAAGAGTCTTGCCACCTCGTCGGTAAACACACAACCCGACGCCAAGGCTTTGGCGCTCGCTTTTCTCACCGAGGATGTGCTCGCTTTCGAAGTTCTCAGCATCTTGCTGCTTGCTGCAACGGTCGGCGCCATCGTCCTCGCTCGGCGTCGCGACTTCGGTGGTCCGGAACCCGTTCGCTTCCGAAAGGAGCCAACACCATGACAATGGCGGCCTATCTGTTGTTCGGCGCAGCCTTGTTCTGCATTGGCATCTATGGTGCTCTGACACGGCGAACGGCGATCGGCATTCTCCTCAGCATCGAGGTCATGGCCAACGCCGTCAATGTCAACTTTGCCACCTTCGCACGGTACTCTGGCAGCGTACACACGCAGCTATTTGCCGTATTCGTGATGGCGTTGACGGTTGCAGAGGTTGCGGTCGGCTTGGCTCTGGTCATTCTTCTATATCGCGCCGTGTCCCACACCAACATCGACGAGGTCCGAAGTCTGCGCCATTAGAGTTCTCCGCACCCCCATGAACATTCATTTCAGCACTTATCTTGCACTCTTTGCACTGCTGGGGCCTCTCGTAACCGCCGGGGTCCTGGCCATCGTGAAGAGCTTACGCACGCGGGGGTGGCCAGCGGTGTGGTCGAGTGTCATCACGGCCACACTGGCTGCGGCGGCCGCGCTCGACTTGCTGTTTACGACAGAACCAGCCACGCCGATCGTCATCGAGATTCCATGGCTACCCGTGGCTCAGCGCTCACTCGTCGAAGTGGGACTGCGCATCGATGGAGTATCTACCTCGATGCTAGTCGTCGTAACCCTTATCGCATGGGCGGTGCAGGTGTTTTCGATTGGCTACATGCGCAATGAGTTAGCCCCCGACCAGGGCAGGTACTTCACGTACCACAGCTTCTTCATTTTCAGCATGAATCTCCTGGTTCTTGCGCCGAATCTCTTGCAATTCTTCATTGGCTGGGAACTGGTAGGCCTGACCAGTTACCTCCTGATTGGGTTTTACTACAGGAAGCCAAGTGCTGCGCACGCTGCCATTAAGGCTTTCTGGATCACCAAGTTCGCCGACATGGGCTTTGCATTGGGATTGCTCGTGTTGTTTCTGGATGGCAATGGCGTCGGTTTCGATGCGGAGCCCACCCCGCGGGGTGCGCTTTTGGCAACGTTGCTCCTGTTCTTGGCGGTCATGGGCAAGAGCGCTCAGTTTCCGCTGCATGTTTGGTTGCCCAACGCCATGGAGGGGCCAACCCCGGTGTCCGCGTTGCTACACGCCGCGACCATGGTCGCCGCCGGCGTATACCTGCTGGTGCGCGCTAGTCCCCTGTTTTTGCAGGCTCCTCTGACTCTCGAAGTGATGGTTTGGGTAGGCGCGGTGACTGCCCTGTTCGCGGCCACAGTGGCAGTCTACCAAACGGATATCAAGCGCGTGCTGGCATACTCCACGTGCTCGCAATTGGGGTACATGGTGGCTGCCATGGGCGTTGGGGCACCAGTCGCCGCCTACTTCCACCTGACGACCCACGCCTTCTTCAAGGCATTGCTCTTCCTTGCGGCAGGCAGTGTCATCCACGCCGTACACAGCAATGAACTTCGTGACATGGGAGGCCTCGGCAAGAAGATGCCACTCACCGCGATCACCTTCACTGTTGGGGCTTTGGCGCTGGCAGGGCTACCTGGACTCTCGGGATTTTTCAGCAAGGATTTGATCCTAGAGTCCGTGGCCGTTCATCAGCATTGGTGGCCACTGTCGTTGCTGCTCGCAGCAGCATTCTTGACGGCATTCTACATGTCGCGGGTCGCCATCGTGGCTTTTCTGGGCGAGCCCTCGCAAGCAGCCACTCATGCGCACGAATCTCCATTCTCCATGTGGATGCCTCTCGTCGTTCTGGCACTTGGAGCGGTCGCCGTCGGGTGGTTCGGTTCGGCGTTTGCGGCGCGCGTCGGTGGAGAATACGAGTTCCATTTCAGTACCGTCGGGGTCGCGGGTTCGGTTGCCGGCATTTTCGGCATTGCAAGCGCATGGTTAGTATATGCTCAGCACCGGGGTGCTCTCGAGGAGCGTTGGTGGTTCAGATTGGTCGGCATGATCGCGCGCTCGGGCGCGGTCGATCGCACGTATGCGTTCCTGTTCTTCGGTCTTGTCATGCGACTATCGGCGGCGATTGGCTGGTTTGATCGCTACGTCATTGATGGCGTGATGAATTGGTTGGCATGGGCAAGCATGCGGATAGGTCGACGGCTGCAACGTTTACAGACTGGCAATGTCCTTGACTACGTGGTTGCCCTAGCAGCTGGGACAGTGGCTCTGGTTGCTTGGAGTCTCTTTTCATGATGCAGTTTCCGTGGTTGAGCCTCGTAATAGCAGCACCGGCCATTGCAGCGACACTGATGCTACCGCTGCGGGCGACCTGGTTTTGGGTACATCGCACGTTGGCCCTGCTCGGCGCCGTCGTCAGTCTAGCAGCAAGCCTGGTCGTGGCTCTGCATTACAAACTTTCCGCGGGTGGACTGCAATTCGAGGAGCTCTATCCGTTCGTCCCATCGTTGGGAATTAACCTCCGTTTTGCTGTCGACGGTTGGGGCGTCTCCTTGCTGCTATTAACGGGACTTATCATCGTGGCAGGAGTGTCCGCGAGCCTCACGCTCAAGGTTCGACCGAAGGAGTTCTACGTCATGCTCCTTCTGCTCGTCTCGGGCGTGTTCGGTGTCTTCGTGGCTCAGGATCTCTTTGTGTTCTTTCTTTTCTACGAGATCGCAGTACTGCCCATGTACCTGCTGATTGGGATCTGGGGCAGCAGTCACAAGGTCACAGAAGCTGGACCGTTTCGCTTTGTGTGGAAATTGCTCGATGTGGGCGGTCAGATGTACGCCGCAATGAAGCTGACTCTGATGCTGCTGGTTGGTTCGGCCTTCATCCTTGCCGTTATCGTGGCCATGTACCTTGCTGCCGGGCGCCAGAGTTTCGACATGACATTGCTCGGGCATACCCAGTATTCCCACACGCTGCAGGTCGTAGGTTTTCCGCTGCTCTGGCTCGGTTTTGGAACCCTCGCTGGCGTCTTTCCGTTCCATACCTGGTCACCCGACGGGCATGCCTCGGCGCCAACCGCAGTATCGATGCTCCATGCCGGAGTACTGATGAAGCTTGGCGCATTCGGGGTACTGCGCATAGGGATTCTGATGTTACCCGAAGGGGCTCGAATCTGGGCACCGGTCGTGGGCACCGTAGCCGTGATCAACATAGTGTACGGGGCGATGTCAGCGATGAGTCAGAAGGACCTCAAGTACATCATTGCCTACTCGTCAGTCAGTCACATGGGCATCGTCATGCTGGGACTGGCCACACTGACGGTCAACGGGTTCAATGGTGCTGTGTTTCAGATGTTCGCCCATGGCATCATGACGGGCCTGTTCTTCGCCCTGGTGGGGCTCGTGTATGAGCGCTCCCACACCCGTGACGTCTCGATCATGGGAGGATTTGCCAATAAGATGCCGATCGTGGCCGTGTTCTTTACCCTGGCGGGCCTCTCGAGTCTGGGCCTACCAGGTACGGCTGGGTTCGTTGCCGAGTTTCTGGTGTTCTTGGGTTCGGCACAAGGCCGGCATGCTTGGTGGGCCATCCCGGCAGTCGTGGGCGCATTCATCACGGCCATCTACGTACTGCGAGCCGTTCGTAACATTTTTTGGGGCGAAGGACCGAGTGAGCGATTCCACGACCTAGCCGACGTCAAGGGCACCGAGCTGGTGGCATTGGCTCTGCTGGGATCTGCCATTGTCGTATTCGGTTGTTGGCCACGATTCGTCCTGGACTTCGTTGATCGGGCAACAACCGAATACCTCGTTGGAACGCTGGCGCGGGGAGGCCGCCCGTGAATCTGACGCTCGACGACTTTCAGGCAATCTGGCCCGCGCTGGGGCTCTGCTGCGTCATTCTGGTCGTAGTGTTGTGGGATGCATTGGTGAAGGATCCACAGCACAAGCTTTGGGGCGGACATGTGGGAGCATTGGCACTCGTTGGCCTCGTCGCAGCCAGCGTGCTGTACCCGCCGGAAGGCACCGCGTTCTTTGGCGTGTATGTTGCCGACGATTGGTCGCTGTTTCTGCAACGTGCGGTGTGGGGACTCGGAGCCATCGCCATGCTTGGCGGCAATGACCGCGGACGTCGAGTGACGCCGCATCGGCAAGGCGAGGGCGCGTTCATGACCCTCGTTAGCCTGTTGGGCGCGACGCTGCTGTTTGGAGCGCGTGATCTCATCTTGCTCGTAGTGTGCTTCGAGCTCATGGGCATCCCGCTGTTCGTGCTCGCGGCATTGGATAAGCAAGATCAACCCGGCATCAAAGCTTCTTACCCCGCTGAGGCGGCCATGAAGTTCTTCATGAT
>CAZCNI010000105.1:0-6883 GCA_964499765.1 uncultured Polyangiaceae bacterium | reverse complement strand
GTTCCAAGAGGTCGCAGCGGCAACGAGGGGGACCGCCGACTTGCCCGAGGTGGTTCGACAGGCCTCATCGAAGGTAGTGGTGGAGGCTGATTTATCCGCAACGAATCGGGCGCTTGCGCTGACGACGCGGACGTTCCAGTGGGGCGCATCGTGTCTTCGAGCGGGAACGCCGGCAAACCCAGTCCATCGAGCGAAGCCGGAGGAAGCGACGATACATGCGGCGTTTCAACGGGCAGCGCCGTTGTCCCGTCCATGGGGTCTTCCTCCAAGTCATAGCTGGGCAATCCAGCAGACGGCGCGACACCCACGGACGGTTTGGTGAACTCGGAGTGCGAGCCGTAGTGAATCTCGTCCCCAAGCGCGAGTTGCTCATCTTCAGAGAGATCAGTCGCCTCTTCCGAGATCTCGATCTCGACGTCATCGCTATGTGCGGTACGGGTCTTCGTCTTGGGCGGAGGCGGAATAGGTGCCTTCTTGACACTAGCCGGAAGCGGTGGTGGTGGCGCAACGGCTCGACCAGACGGGGTCGCGGAAGCGGGCGGACCGCTTGGAAACCCTGTTGGCCACCTTGCACCCGGTGCTGTCGAGGTGGAGGTCAACGTGGGTGTCCGAATCGGGGCGGGCCTCGCGAGTGCAACAGGTTTGACTGTCGAGGTATTGGCCGAAGAAGACTGGCTCGGAGTGAGCTTGGGTACCGCGGAATGACCGGGGGTCGGCAAACGAGGCAGGGCCTTGATTGGATTGGCTGCTGGTGGCGAGTGAGAAGGGATCTCACCGAAGAGTGAGCGCTCGAGTTGCGCCGCCGACACGTTCAGCTGAGAAGCCCGTTCCCAAAAGCCCCCATCAACTGCCGCGTCGGCGCCTCGGCGCACCCAAGCAATGGCGTCTTCGCGAGCCCCCCTACCCCATTGAACAGCAGCAGTGTGTAGGGCCCAACGAATGTCGTCGTCGTCCTGGTCTAGCGGCTCAGGGACAACCAATGCCGAATGTGGCGGGCCATTCATTGGATTCTCTTCTCTATCACGGGATGGACACCCGGGCCGAGCGTTTCGCAAAAAAACTCCAGAGCAGTATTAGACCCCAAAAATGGACTTTCTCCCAGCTTGTTGTACCCATGTCACCCCACTTAGGGCGAAACCCCAGAACCGCCATTTTGCGTCTTACCGGTCAAATCGGTGATATGAGCACTTGCCGATCTTTTGCACCATTGGGGGGGCCAACAATACCGCGATTTTCCATGGATTCTACAATTTTGGCCGCTCGGTTGTAGCCAATCGTCATCTTCCGCTGCAGCCAAGACGTGGAACAACGTTGAGTCTCGGCAACGATGCGCACGGCCTCATCGAAACGAGCATCGAGCTTCTCTTGCTCTTCCTCACCCTCTTGCTCATCCTCACAGGCCTGTAGGATTGCCTCGTGATAGTTGGGCTTGCCTTGCGTCCGCAAGTAATCCGTCAAGGCCGCCACCTCATCTTCACTGATGAACGGGCATTGAACACGACGCACTTCGTTGCTGCCGTTGAGCTTGACCAACATGTCGCCTTTGCCAAGCAACATCTCGGCCCCTTGTTCGTCCAAAATGGTCCGACTATCGACTTTTTGCGCCACCAAGAAGGCAATCCTAGACGGAAAGTTTGCTTTGATCATCCCGGTGATCACATCAACACTGGGGCGCTGTGTTGCCAGCACAACGTGTAAGCCCGCCGCTCGTGCTTTTTGCGCCAGACGAGCAACGGCGGCTTCTACCTCTTTGCCTTGCTGCATAATGAGGTCAGCGAACTCGTCGATGACCACCACGATATAGGGCAATTTGCCGGGCAATGAAACGCCGTCGGCACCCTCTCGGGCGCTGGCAACACTCACCACCACACCATCCGCTGCAATGGCGTCCACCTGCTCTTTGGCTGGTGGTGGTAACTGACCGTCAAGCACTCGCTCCACCCAGCGGTTATAGGTGGTGATGTTCTTGGTACCGGCGGTCGCGAACAACTGGTAGCGCCGTTCCATCTCGTCCACGGCCCAACGCAACGCAACCGTAGCCTGCTTCATGTCTGTCACGACGGGCAACAGCAGATGAGGGATCTTGTCAAACGGTGCAAGCTCGACGACTTTGGGATCAATCATGAGCAGGCGCAGCTCATCAGGCGTACGCCTAAAAAGCAGACTTGCCAGCATGACATTGAGCCCGACGCTCTTGCCGGCACCGGTGGCGCCCGCAACGATCACGTGTGGAAGCGAAGCCAAGTCGGCGTAGAACGGTGCACCCACAATGTCTCGGCCAAGGACCACCGGCAACGGCACGCGATCAGCAAGAGCCTGGAAGCGCTGGTCCTCTACGAGCTCTCTCAAGTTGACTGCAATGCGGTCGTCGTTGGGCAGTTCGAAACCAATCCGGCTTTTGCCTGGGATCGGCGCGATGATTCGAACTTTGCGCGATAGTCCGAGCGCAAGATCGTCTGCCAGACTGGCAACCTTGCTCACCTTCGTGCCCGCCTGGGCTGTGACTTCAAACGTCGTTACCGTGGGTCCCGGGTGAATCTCTTCTACCTTTGCGGAAACCCCATAGTCGGCCAGGGTCTTTTCGAGCCGACGCGCATGATCCAATATGCGCTTCTCATCGACCTTCTGCAGGCAATTGGTCGCCGCTGACAACAGCTCAGTCGAGGGCAAGCGAAAGTGCCCCACTTTGCGCGGTGCGGCTTTGTCGGCACGCGTCGTTCGCTGCGCTTGACTGGTATCAACGATTCGGGGTTCCTCAGCGCCGCCAGCCTTTGCGTTCACCTTGGGCACGCGGCGCAGCGGCATCACCTCGAGTTCGGGTTCGGACTCCTCGTCTTCGACGTTCTCCTCAGCTTCCACGTCTTTCTTATCCGCAGACTGGGTTGGTCTGCGCGACGCGGAACCGGCAGTGACGGCAACCGCTGCCGGAGTCAGTGTATCCAGGAGCTTCTCGGTGCTCGGCGCGATCGAACAGCGCAGCTTATCTCCAAGTGTAATAGCAGAAGGCCGCTCGTCTTCCCCATCGGTCCAAACCGAATTTTCTTCGTCTTCGTTTAATTCGGCAATGATAGCGGCATCGCTGGGCTGGGTGTTGATCGTCGGCGGGGCCTCATCGCGCGAAATATTCGTTCGACGGAGACTTCTGGCACGAAGCCACGCTTGGTGAAGGCGAAGCGAATTCCGCATTGCCGCCTGGTAGAAGCGCCGTGATGCACAAGCTAGGCGTTCACAAGCCTCGGTGAAGGGATAGGGACTGCGAGCAAGCAGCAAGAGCCCGACGAGCGTGGCGGCAACCAGCATCGTACCGATGCTAGAAAAAAGGCTGCGCGACAGTTCCCCAAAGAGCCAACCGACGTTGCCAGCCAAGTGCATGGCGCCAAACGAAGTCGCGTCTGGGAGCACGATCTGAACGACCGAGCTCAGTACAATGCCAAGACTCAGATCAGCCGCCAGTCGAAAGCCGATTGTCCCCACATCGCGGGACCGCAACAGCTTGAGCCCCACAATGCCGAGTTCAAGCGGCGCCAGCAGCGCGATCAGCCCGAAACCCTGCACCGTCCAGCCACAAACTGACTCACCAACGGGGCCCACCCAATTCGCACCAACCAATGTTGGGTCCAGGGGGTCGTGCCGGTACGTGCTCAGACCCAGTAACAAGAACAGCCCCAGAGCAAGCAATAGGAGTCCCAGAATTTCTCTGCGACGGCCCCGTGAGCCAACGGCAGGCTCCGAAGTAGTATCCGAGGAGAGTTCGCACTCCTGAGTACCGGTGTGATGGGCTAATCGAGCGGGCATGCCTAGCTAGTAACTACATTATTACCTAACATGGGTAAACATACTACATATTGCATGCGTGCGCTTGAAATGTGGCCGACCAGAAGACCTATACGGAACCGTCTTGGAACTTTTCCAACTGAGCTTGAGGCAACTGCCTGACGGACGTTAGTATGGCGGGACTCGGCTGGTCCGAGCCCGAATGCTGGACAAAACGGAAGGATATCCGATGGGAACGGGGCTACGTAAGAGCCGACTGCTATCCGTGTGGCTACTGGCTGCGGCGTGCACCGCGATAGTAAGCTGCCGCACATCCGAAGCTGACATCCACCGCTGGGGCGAGACCCTCAACGGCCCAAAGAAACTCGAAGCCGTTATCAGGAGTGAAAAGTATCCAAGCGAGCTTCGCACAGAAGCAAGCCTAACGCTCATCAGCATGAAGCCACGCAATGGGCGTCGCATCGGCATCGAAGGCGGAGAAGACCCCGAACAGGTTGGTGTGATTGCCGTACTGACTTCATTGCCGAAAGATGTCCGCGCAAAACTCATCGCCCAACTGATCCCTCAACTCGAAGCGAACATTCGAGAAGCCAACGCACGCAAGGCCACGACCCACCAGGATGATTCCTACCCCTATAAAGATACGATCTTTGCCCTGCTGACCCACGACAACGGATCGTTATTGAGTAGCGAAGAAGATCGGCGTCACCTACGGGAAATTCTGGCCAATTGGATCGCCGAAGACTTCAGTGTCCGCATCGACGAACCCACTCAGATCTACAGCGTAGACCAGGTGCTCGGAAACTTGCGGGCAATGGGCGTCAAGCCACTTGCCAATCTGGTAGCACCCAACACGCAGAAACTCGATCGCCTGATCCAGTTCATCGCGGACTTGGGCGATGACGAGACGAAGTTACTTGCCAGCAAGAAACTCGTGTCGGTGGCTGAGTACACCGCATCCGCGAAGTGGCGTGAGGAGCGAGCACCCACGGTAAAAAAGGCCAACCAAGACTCGAAGTTGAATCCAACTCCCAAGCAGTTCGACGATCAACTCGCCCAGTATCAGGAAGAAGAGCTTACACGACTGTTTGGTTCAATGAAGAAGATCGGGGGCAAGCCCGTAGTGGACTACCTGATCGCGTTCGCTTCGCAGAAATCGGCGTCTGAGAAGCAGCGAGCCGCAGCGTTGGCGGCTCTTGAGAACAATCTAGACAAGAACGACCCCCGACACGCCGATGCAATGCTTGCGCTAGCGAGCGCCAACGACACACCCGATTCGGTGCGTGACCTGGCGCTTCGCCGAATTGGTGAGATGCCACGAAAAAACGTCATCAACCGACTCTTTGGTCTATTCGACCATCCGAATTGGAAAGTGCGCTGGGTGTCGGCTGAGCTGGTCCTCAAGATGAGCGATAGCAGCCAGCTACCAGAATTCATGACTCATTTGGATGAAGTAAAGCACCTAGCCCTGGCTGAACCCCTCCGCTACGGCGAGTTGCTAGGCGAGATCAAGGGTCCCCAGAAGGCCGAACAGTTCGTGCCTGCCTATTTGGACCCGCGAAACAAGGTCCCGACGCGCCTCACTGCACTGTCATGGTATTTTAGCAACGGAACGGAAAAGGACGAGGCAATGCTCAAGCAGTGGGGGCAAGACAAGGCCGCGGCCCCAAAGTGTGCGCCAAATGCGAAGGACTGTGAGTGGAAATGCGAGAGTTCGACTCCGGACGGCAAGTCTGAATCGCATGAGGTCGGCACGGTTGGGGATTTCGTGCTCTATTGCGTGATTCCCGAGATCGATCGACGCACGGCGTCCCAAAAGAAGTAATGTAGTATGGCCCAACTACCGGGGTGCCTATGCCCCCCGGCGAACCCCAAGTCATCAGCAGGTACGGCGAGATGAGTCCCGATCCGAATAAGAAGACCCCAAGGTCATTTCAGTGTCGTGAGTCTCTCTGGCAGAGGTTCGAGCAGATGGCTCGAGAACTCGAATGCTCAGTAGACTATCTCATCAATGACGCAATGAAGCAGTACGCGCGTCAGAGGGGTTACTCGGGCAGCGCACGGCAATCGGACCATGGCTCTGCTGCCCAGTCCATGCCATCAGGCGCGGCCCCTGCCCGGTCACCTGCACCTGCTTTGGAAGTGAACCAAGGCACTGAGGCACATCACGCGACAAGCGGCTCCGGTGCACATCACCTGACAGGAGGCTCGGGTGCGCATCACGTGACGAGTGGCTCCGGTGCACGGCCAAATCCATTGCCTAACCCCATACCTAGCGGGGCCGCTGCACCGCCATATTCTGCGCCCCCGTACAATGGGGCGGGTTCTACTCGTACAGTGAAAACGGCGGCCGCGGCCGCGCACGCGCCACCGCCTATACCAGCCGTTCCGCCGCCGGCTCCTCCTGCTCCTGGTGCAAAGCGAGTTGGAGCACCTCACAACCTCGCGGCACCTCCACCGATTCCCGGCGTCCCCTCGATGATGCCGCCAACTCCCCCACCTATACCGGGTCGGATCGCACCGCCGCCGCGTTTGGGCGGTGCCACGTTTCCTGGTATCGCAGCACAGCGTACGCTGACTGTTCGCTACCAAGGGCAACTGTACCCAGTAAACAAAGATCACTTCATTATCGGGCGAGGCAAGCAAACGAGTGACTTGACCATCAAAGACCCCAATGTGTCGCGCCAGCACGCGGTGGTTGAATTCGCCAATGGTCAGTACATCATCTCAGACCTGGGTTCCACAAACGGCATCGAATATCAAGGCCAGCGGGTACAACGCCGCGCAATCGTCGATGGTGACGTGGTGAAGATCTGTGACCACGAGCTGTTGTTCAGTTTTCGATAACGCGGCCGTTCGTGTGCCATCGGCGCTAAGGCGACCACACTGGGCGGTAGTGTTCTTCGTGCAGCTGATGATGCTGCCAACACGAGCCCAATCGGCACTGCCGAGCAGTCCTATTGACAGCACACGGTCCTACACCATCGTTCAAGCGGATTGGAGTCTATGGCAGACGCCAGCCCGCAACGCTCCGCGTCGTGGGGCACTCGCACAAGGGGATATCGTTAATATGTTATGAGAGTTGTTTTGTGATTGTTTGTAATTGGAG
>CAZCNI010000104.1:3578-6905 GCA_964499765.1 uncultured Polyangiaceae bacterium | reverse complement strand
GACCACATTGAGTTTGTAATACAGGTCTTCGCGAAACTTGCCCTCGCTAACCAATACCTTCAGGTTGCGGTTCGTGGCAGCAATGATCCGAACGTCAGTGTGCACGGTCGCGGTGGAATTGATGCGCTCGAATTGGTGTTCCTGTAGCACTCGCAAGAGTTTGATCTGAGTGGCCGGCGCGATGTCCGCTATCTCGTCAATGAACAAAGAGCCACTGCTGGCTTGCTCGAGCCGACCTTCGCGGGCCCGACTGAGTCCTGCGTCCGCATCCTGACCAAACAACTCTGTTTCCAGTGTGCTCTCTGCCAAAGCAGCGCAATGCAACTTGATGAAGGGTCCGCTAGAACGAGTTGACCGCTGGTGTATCGCCGTCGCAATGAGCTCCTTGCCTGTGCCTGATTCACCGGTCAGCAAGACGGTGGCGCGACTCTGAGCCACTTGGGCTGCCATCTTGAACAACTGTTGCATGGCAGGCGCAGCACCGACGACATTTTCGAATCGGTATCGCTCATCCAAACGTCTCCGCAGCTCCAGCGACTCTCGACGTAGACGGCTTTCTTGCATCGCCCGCTCGATAACAATCAGCAGCTCACCAGTGTTGATCGGCTTGTTCAAATAGTCGATGGCACCGCTGCGCATTGCTTGTACCGCAGTATCCACGGCTCCAAAGGCCGTCATGACGACGACCGGTAAACCAGGGGAGCGCTCGCGCACTTTGGTGAGGAATTCCACACCGTCCATGCCGGGCATTTTCAAGTCCGTGAGAACTAGGTCAGGTTCGAATTCGGCAAATCGACCAAGCCCCTTGAATCCGTCAGCGGCAGTCTCACAGCTGTAGCCCTCTTCGCGAAGGATTTCTGCCAATGCATTGCGCGCGTTCGATTCGTCGTCGACGATAAGAATCCGTCCATTCGTGCTCACAGCGTGTCTCCGAGATTGGGTGCGGTCGTCCAGACTTGTGCGCACCCGGCTCGTCTAGGTGCAAACGCCCGAACTAATTGCATATACGCAAGCATTGCGCGACCCCTGCGCGAGGCGCAGGTAATTCGCACACAGACCACGTGGCCGTTTCAGCGATTTTACGTAGGAAATCTAAGGTCAGTGCTCCCGCAGTTACTTGAGGCTGGCCTACGGACTGATGAGTTGGCGCGTTCCCCGCTCTCAAGCCGGGCGCTCTATAGGGCGCGCCAACCACAACGCGCCGTAAGCCACGACGCTATCCAAGCTGCCTGGTGGCTTGAGGTAACACAATCGTGAAGCGCGTTTTTCCGGGGCGGGAGGACACTTGGATCGATCCACCATGGTCGGATACGATTCGGTGCACGATTGCAAGGCCAAGTCCTGTGCCACCTTCCTTGGTCGTGAAGAATGCGTCAAAGACCGGGAGCTCTTCTGCGAACCCAGGGCCCGAGTCCTCGACGTCGATCAGCACATTTCCAGCGGCGTCTGCTCCCTTCGTACGCACGATGATCGCACCGCTACCGTTCATGGCTTCAATGGAATTGCGGAACAGGTTGAGCAATACCTGTCGAAAGCGGGGAGGGTCTACGTCGACACACCCTGCCGATTCGTCGTATTCGGTAATGACCTCAACCCCAAGCGACAGCAGCTCGGGAGCAATCAGCCCCGTCGCACCCTGCAGAATCTCGTTCACCGATAAGCTCTGCAGATCCAAAGGGCGAGGTTGCGCAAACGCCAAGAAGTCATTAACGAGGCGGTCCAGGCGATGGATTTCATCGCGGACGATCCGCGTGATGCCAAGAATTCCCTCGACGGAAACGACGCCCTTACCCAAACGCCGTTCGAGAAGGTCAAGTTGCAAAATGGCACTGTTGAGAGGGTTCCTCACTTCGTGCGCCAGCCCTGCTGCCAAAGTCCCTACGGCCGCTAGCCGTTCTGCTCGCACGGTGCGACGTAGCATCTCGCGTTCGTCGGTAACGTCAATGCCCGTCGCATAGCGAACGTTGCCAAAGTAGCCTTCTGGGACTGAAGTACATTGCCAGCGAACCAATCGGTGACCGCCTGATTTGAGGGGCAAGGTACGATCGGAGCCTCCCTCGCCAACCAGATGAAGACCAGGCTGCCCCAACATCTCCTGCCGTAAGTAGCCGGTTACTTCTTCGAGGCGGCGATTCCAGAGCACAATCTCTCCTGACCGGTCGAGTGCCAATACGAAGATAGGCATTGCCTCGACGACCTCGCGGTGCCGTCGCTCAGACCCTTCCAGTTCAAGACGAAGCTGTTCATGTTCACGATGACTGCGAGCCTGGGCGAGTCCTCGCTTTGCGGTGTCGATGAGGTCCTCTGGTCGTACCGGTTTGAGCACATAGGCAAATGCGCTAGTTCGAACGGCACTAATGGCGCTGTCCAAGGTACCGTCACCCGTCACGATGACAACCTGCACGAACGAGGATAGAGCTCTCAGTTGCGTAACAACTTCTGTACCCCGCACGTCAGGCAGATGCAGATCGACAAAAGCTACGTCAAAGGAACGTGTCCGCATCAACCCCAACGCCGCAGCACCGTCCGCGGCGATCGCGCATTCTGCGCCCGGTTCGATGTCCATCAGTAGTTCGCACATCGCCTCCGCGAGTTCCCGATGGTCATCAACCACCAGAAATGATGCCGTACTCATCGCGGGCTCCCATCGAGGCGAGGGTGACCGAAACGGTCACTTCCGACCCCGAAATTGGGTAGCCCGAACCGATCCAGTTCGGGTGCGATCGCCATCAGACATCGTTCTCGAAGAGTTTCTCGTTCACCAATCGCCACGAGAAAGGAAGGGTTGCGCACGGCGGACATTGGAACAATCATCCTCGGGTGTCAGCAAGTTCTCAGCAATCTGTAAACAATTCACTGAGCAGCAGTAACGAAACGGGCTTGGCAAGCGCCAGCCCAACCCGAACGGTCGGTCGCCTATGGATTTGGCTGGGTGTCGTCGCGCTAGTGCTAGGAGCGTCGTGCGGTTGGATCATGAGTTGCCTCGGGCACTGATGGCCGCTGTGGCAAGATAGTATCGGAAACCGCAGTGTCGAGCAGGAGAGAGGCGTTACACGATTTCGATTGGGGCAAGCTCGCTGGATTGCGCTTACGCGCTGACACCGTTGCCGACGGTCTGTACTGGGGCTCCCACCGCAGTACACGCAGAGGGTCGGGAGTAGAATTTAGCGGACACCGAAACTACGTCCCCGGCGACGATCTGCGTTGGCTCGATCGGCATGCCTGGATGCGCCATGCTCGCCTGCTGGTAAGGGAATTCGAAACAGAAACGGATCGCGCATTGCGACTGGTCGTGGATGCGACTGCATCCATGAGTTACCGAAGCCC
>CAZCNI010000104.1:0-3478 GCA_964499765.1 uncultured Polyangiaceae bacterium | reverse complement strand
GTGCTAACGGATCTGGCAGAACTGCCGCATGAAATCGTTGGTCGCGTACGTTCCCTCTGCAGTCACGGCAGGCGCGTAGTCTTGGTCCGCATCCTGGATCCCATTGAATGTACCTTTCCATTTCGGGAACCCGTTCGCTTGCGGGCCCTAGAGGGAACGATCGATATCACGACAAACGGCGCGGAGACCCGCTCTCGATACCTGAAGGCACTTGACGAGGAGTCCGATCAACTTGCCAATCTGCTCGCTCAGCGCGGGGGACGATTGCTGAGTCTGCGAACTGACGCGGAACCAGCCCAGGCTGTTCGGCAGATCATCACGAGTTTCAGCGGAGCGAATCGATGACCCGATACGGCCGATCATCCATTGACGTCAGCTCTCCCACCGATGAAGGCCTGTTGTCGTGAGCTTTGTAACCGTTGGCGCGTTGGCAATTGCATTGCTTGTGTTTATCCCTTTCATTGCTCACCTGCTGCAACGCGGTGGTCGAGCACCGGTAGATTTTTCCCTCGCCCGACTCGTGAAACCCACTGCAAAACTCGCAACGCGCAAGAGTCGCTTCGATGATCGGATCTTGTTCGCAGTGCGGGCGCTGCTGCTCACGACGCTCGCCTTGCTGGGTGCCGCGCCGCTAGTTCGCTGCAACCGTCCGACGTTGACGCGACCGCGTGGGGCATCGGTTGCACTCGCCATCGTCCTCGACGACTCTGCAAGCATGCGGGCACACGTCAAGAACGGCAAAGCTCGATTCGAGCTGGCCAAGCACACGGCCGTGCAACTGATCTCCCAGCTCCACGAAGGGGACGTAGTGACTTTGGTACTCGCAGGGCAACCTGCACGAATGCTGGTAGGTGCCACTCCGCAGCTGGGGCTCGCAGAACAACTGTGCACGAATGTGAAGGAGTCGGATCGGAGTACGGATTTGACTGGAGCACTCGACCTTGCCGAAAATTCATTGCGAAATTTGCCTCAAGGCGACCGCCGCGTCGCCGTACTCAGTGACTTGGGGCAGAAGGTCGATAAGGTCTATGCCAACCTGTGGCTTCCGCTGCCGGAATTGGCCACTCCGGTTCAAGACTGCGGCGTAGTGACGGCTAGTGAACGTACCAACCAAGTGGAAGTCACTGTAGCTTGTACGAACACGGGGTCAAACACGAGCAGAAAGCTCAGCCTTGTTCCTGCAGCCGCATCCGGGATGCGACCGTTGAGCTTGCCAATCACACAGAGGCTCGAGTCATCCAGGAATGTGCAAACTGTAGTCTTCAAACAAGTTCCTACCGGTTTGGCGCTCACGGCGAGACTAGATGATAGTGACGACAACCCGTCCAACGATGCTGCGCCAGTTTTTGGTGGCGTTATCGGGACAGTGGTTGCGACGCTGTCTGACTATACGACGGCTCGTCCCGCAACCGGCGGTCCCCCACTCGTGGAGCAGGCCCTGGCAGCCGTGGGTCGTCAATTGATCGTGCGCCCTTGGTCGGCGTTGCCAGAAGATGAACACAGTTATTCCGATGTATCGCTGTTGATTCTTGATGACCCAAGTACCTTTGGACCCGAGGTGCGAGCGCCACTGGTCAATTGGCTCAGTCGTGGCGGTGTCGCGGTGGCGTTCTTGGGAGCTCGTTCCGTCAGCGATCAGCTAGGCGTGTCACTATTTCCGTTTCTCGAAGGGTCAGCGGTCTGGTCACCGGTCGATGGTCTGGGTTTCGATCCAGCCAGTCTGAAGTGGCTGGGAGCAATAGGTACTTCGTGGAGCGACATTCATGCCCGGGCGCGCCTTGAGTTCGAACAAGCCGTACCCGCCGCTGCCACCGTTCGCGGCAGGTGGCAGGATGACCGCTTGGCTATGTTCGAGAGCCAGCTGGGGCGCGGCCTAACGTGGACGATTGGGCTACCGGCGTCGACCAATATCAGCGACCTCGCACTGAGACCAGCCTTGTTGGCGCTACTGGACCGCGTCATTGAGACGGCCCGGCATCGTGGACTTTCGCCGATAACGATCGTTGGACATGCTTGGAAAACCGACGCGCATGACCACTTCAAGGTGACGGGACCTGAAGGCGCACAGGTGCCCGCTGGTACTCCCGCGGGCGTTGCGGGCACCGAGACTTGGTACACGCCCACGCTCAGCGGGATCTACAAGTTCCAGCTAGACGGCGATGTGCAACTTCGAATCGCACATGTCGAACCCGACGAGATCGTGGAACCGCCCAACTCTGCATTGATCACCGAAACGCAACGCAGCACTTCGGTTCCAAGCTTGCTTGAGCTCTCGCCCCAAATTGTAGCTTCGATCCTTGCGCTTGTATTGCTGGAGCTGCTGGCAAGGTCTGGAACAGCGTGGCTTACGCCCATTCGCGACCTGTTCCATCGCCTAAAATCTAGACGGTCGACGCGGTAGGCGGTGGCCCGGATCAGAAGCGTAGTCCATGCCTCCGTATCGCTGGCCAGCTCGCGTTGAGTGAACGGCACCCGCTAGCCAACCAACCCGTGTTCCTCGAGTTTGTTATACAGCGTACGCCGACTCACCCCCAAGATACGTGCAGCAATCGTGCGGTTACCACCGGACTTGCGCAGCGCTTTCTCGAGCGCTTTGCGTTCCGCGCGTCGGACGACTTCGTCGAGTTCGAGCACAGAGACTGCGAAGTCTACCTCAGCCGGAGCCTTGGTCTCAGCGACCGCACCGACGGCACGCAGCTCGGATTTGATCAGCTGTTGCCCAATCTCGTTGGTCTCTGCAAATACCACCAAGCGTTCGATGAAGTTCTGCAGTTGGCGCACGTTGCCGGGCCACGGCTGGGCGCGCAGCACATCGACCGCTTCGGGTGCAAAGCAGAGCTGCGGTTTGCCATTCTGAGCTCCGAATATCTTGCAGAAATGGTGTGCCAGCTCCGCGATGTCATCGGCTCGCGCACGCAGCGGTGGCGATACGATGGAAATCACGTTGAGCCGATAGTAGAGATCCTCGCGAAACTCTCCGCGCCGCAGCATCTCCTCAAGTGCTCGGTGGGTGGCCGCTACGAAACGCACATCGGCACGGATCGTTCGGGTTCCGCCCACGCGCTCGTATTCCTTGTCCTGGAGCACGCGCAACAGCTTGACTTGAATCGCCAGACTAATATCGCCGATCTCGTCGAGAAACAGCGTACCGCCTTCGGCGATCTCCAAGCGTCCTGGTTTGCGTGCCGTGGCACCGGTAAACGCCCCCTTCTCGTGTCCGAACAGCTCGCTTTCGAGTAGGGGCTCGGGGAGCGCGGCACAGTGAACCTTGACGAACGGCCCCCGCTGGCGCGGGCTAAGTTCGTGAATGCGCCGCGCAATAACCTCTTTGCCCGTGCCACTTTCGCCCCGAATCAGCACGGTGGCCATACTGGCGGCAGCGCGACGAACTAGCGAAGTAACCTCGCGGATTGGCAATGAATCCCCAACCATCGGCGTACCCGCAGGTTGGCGACTCGAAACGCTCTGGCCGCACGGG
>CAZCNI010000103.1:0-6907 GCA_964499765.1 uncultured Polyangiaceae bacterium | reverse complement strand
CGGCCCCCCATGGCTTCAACCAAACGATGACTAATGGCGAGACCCAGGCCGGTGCCCTGTATCTTCGTGGTGAAGAAGGGCACGAATAGGTTCTCCAGAACTTGCGGCATGATGCCCGGACCTTCGTCTTGTATGGCTATCTCCACCCAATCGCTCCGGCGACTCGATGCGCTCCAGCCCGGCCTCCAATCATGCCGTTGCCAAGTCGTTATGCGCAGAGTGCCGCGGCCATTCATGGCCTGAGCGCCATTGCGCACCAAGTTGATAAGTACTTGGCGCAGATGTTCTGAGTCGGCACGCACCGGCAGTAAGTCCTGGGCGCAGCGCACATCGAAGTTGATACCTTCCGTGCGATCGCTGGAAAGCACTTGCAGTGATCGCCGCACCACGGCGTTGACGTCGATCAACCCCGGGTTGCCTTTCGAAGGGCGCGCGTAATCGAGCACACTGCCGACCACGCGATTCAATCGCTCCACCTCTTCCAAGATAATGCCGACGAATTCGCGTGATGGTAGGTCAAGCCGCGATGTGCCGTGCTCTTCGTTCAGCAGCTGAGCTGCGCCTTTGATTGCCCCAAGTGGATTTTTGATTTCATGCGCTAGGCCAGCTGCCATTTGCCCAAGCGCGGCGAGACGATCGCGCTCTTGCTTATCGCGAAACTGGCGTGAATTCTCGATCACGACGCCTATCTGCGTCGCCAACGTTTCGAGCAATTCGACCTCTTCCGATGCAAACGCATCGCCCACACGATCGTCCTGAATCAATAGAAGGCCGAGCAAGCCCTGGTCCTCACCGTGAATCGCCAGCAAGACGGCCGTTTTGAATGGCCCGAGTGTCTCAGCTGCAGACTGCAAACGTTCGGCGACCTCCGCTTCGTGAACACGCCCTCGCTTCCGATGCTCGAGGGCCAAGGCGCTTACGTGCTCTAGTACCAGGCTTCGCTGTTCGCTGAGCCAGTCAATCAGTGGGCGCGCCGCCACCGGATCAATCCCGGGAACCGCGGGTGGCCCAAAAAACTGCGCTAACTTGAAGTCTGAGCTGTTCGGGTCGCGCAAATAAAGTGCGCCCCCGGTTGCGCGTCGGGATTCCTCCAACGGCCCTAGCACCACTTGGGCAATGTCACCGACCTCGAGCACATGGCTCAGTTGCGCTCGTGCAAAGTAAATGTTCCGCTCGAGGTCCGCTCGCTCTCGAAACAGCACGCGGTGTATGTATCCCTCCACTTTCTGCCGCAATGGATCAAACAAGACCAATATCACGATCGCCGAGAGTATCGCACCGAGATACATGGTCTCGAATCCCCCGAAGAGCACAACGAACACGTAGAAGATACCGGCAAGGCAAAATGCAAGGGCGGTATGAACAACGAAGTGACCCAACAGATCATAAAGGTCAACCAGACGTTCGCGATTGAGTGATTGTGCAAGGACGAAGAGAAAGACGGTACTCAACACTGCACCAACGGGCGGCAACGGCGCACCTAGGAACCAAAGAAAATCCCCCAGACTGAATACGGTTGCGAGTGCACCAATGAGCACCAGAAACTGGACGCGCCGTGTCACGGCGCGCGACCCACTGCGCGAGGCGCGAAGCGCCATTGAACCGAGGCCCGCTGCAATAAGACTAAAAACGTAGAGGAAAATGCAGGCGCGTGCCCATGAGCGCTCGTGCAGTGGGGTGATTGCCAATACGAAAGTCGGCACTGCCAAAAGGCCTGCGAACCGAAGCAGCGAGCTTGGTTTGCCAGGGTGGGGCATGACCGCTTCGAACAGGTGCAGGGCAAATTGCGGCAGCAAAACGGCCAGTACCGCAGTCGACCGCGCCCAAAAGTCTAGCTGTGCCCACCGGTAGAGCCATTGCGCCAGGTACCAAAGGCCCATATCGATCGCAAAACCAGCAAAGTATATCTGCTGCTTTCTCAGTCGCCCCCGCAGCAGAATCGAGACCCCAATGGCCACGGCCAAAGCACCACAAAACAGCGACGTGCGCGTGCGAAGATCCACGGGCCTAGCCTAGCGAGGTGAGCGCAGTCCGGCAATGATTCCGGATGCTGGGTGGTCAGAATGGGCGCTCGGCAGTTCGCTAGCGATCGCCACCCTGACACCACAGAAAGCCAGCTCATTTCTAGCCTTTCCGCGGCGGCATAAAAGGCGCAGAACAAGTGGAAATGCCGAAGGAATTGAGCAAGGCGCTGTCACTACTGCAACGCGAGCAGACACTTCAAGGCCGCAGCTCGAAACTCAGCGATGCGGAATTAGTTGCGGTTTTGCTCGGCACAGGCTGCGAGGGTCAGACGGCATTGGCTACTGCCGCCGCACTACTCGACTTTGCGGGCAGCCTGACAGCTCTGCGCCGTCTTGGCCCCCATTTGATTACCGTACAGCGTGGCGTGGGGCCTGCAAAAGCAGCCCGCATCGCGGCCGCGATAGAACTAGGCCGGCGCTGGTGGTCATCAGATGCGCTGGCCGCCCGCAGCGCAACTCTGCATTCGTTCGAAAGTGTCGTGCATTGGGCACAGCGTCACCTCGCTGCACTCGACTACGAGGAACTTTGGACGCTGGCCTTGGATGGCAGAAATCGGCTCCTACACGCCCGGTGCGTTGCGCGGGGTGGACAACATGGGTGCGCCGTGGGGGCACGCGATATTTTGCGCATCGCCCTCAGAGACGGAGCGAGTGGATTGGTCGTCGTCCACAATCATCCGAGCGGTGATCCCCACCCGAGTACCGAAGACATTGCCATGACCACGGCACTCGTAGCGGCGTGCGAGGCGGTGGGCCTACCCCTGCTGGATCACGTTATTGTGGCTGAACAAGGAGCGGTTTCACTCTTCGAGCTGGGCGTTTTTCCCGTGAATGCTGCATAGTCGAATTCGTCAAGTTGGCCCGGTGTCCGTAAAAGTGCGAGCGGAAGCGGGGAGCGCCCATCACTGCTGTGGCTCAACGCGCCGCGACTGATCTATGCTCATACCCGGCATGCCTAGCAATGAAATTACGTTTGCCGCCTTGTCCGACACCGGGCGCCAGCGGGAACACAATGAAGACTCCTTTCTCATCGACCATCAGCTGGGGCTGTTCGTGGTTTGTGACGGCATGGGTGGACACGCCGCGGGCGAAGTAGCCAGCGCCCTGGCGGTCAAGACCTTCCACGACAATATCAAGCGCGAAGCTTGGATGCTCGAAGGTTATGCCGCCAAGCGCGGCACCGAACAAGTAACGCGCAAGCAGATCATCACGTTACTCGAGAATGCCATCAACCAAGCTTCGAGCATCGTACACATCGAGGCACAGAAGGACCCCAACAAACGTGGGATGGGCACCACGCTGGTGGCCGTCTTGATGGTGGCCAGGCAAGCATTCGTCGTCTGGGTCGGAGACAGTCGCATTTATCTGTTGCGCGATAGCGTGCTCGAACAGCTCACCGAGGACCACAGCGTTTTCAACGAGCTGCTGAAGCGCAAAAGGATGTCGCGCGAGGAGATCGAGAAGCTGCCACAGAAGAACGCGATCACACGAGCAATTGGTGTATACGAGCACACTGAACCCGAGTGCCTGGTCCTGGATCTGGTGGCCGGCGACCGCTTCCTGCTGTGCTCCGACGGACTCTCTGGCTACTTCGAGGACGACCTCGATGAACTGAGTAATCTACTCGGAACACAAGAGGGCAATAAGGCCGTTGAAAAGCTGATCGCGACAGCCAACGAACGCGGAGGCAAAGACAACATCACCAGCGTTGTGGTGACCTTTGGTGACGCTTCGAAACGCGACGAAAACTACGCTCGGCGCGTGCAACTCAAGCGTGAAATCTTGGCGCGCATGCCGCTATTCCGCGCGCTCAATGATCGCGAGATCCTGCGACTGCTACAGGTGGTCGAGGTGCACCCTTACAAGGATGCGGATGTCGTCATTCGCGAGGGTGATCGCGGTGAAGAGCTGTTCATCGTACTGACCGGAAGCGTGAAGGTAATGCGGAGCGACATAGAGCTCGCGCGACTCAAGCCCGGTGATCACTTCGGCGAGATGGCCCTGATCCGCAATCAACCTCGCTCAGCCACTGTGTTGAGTGACCTTGATAGTGAGCTAATGGTCATTCGCCGAACGGATTTCTTCGACATCCTAAGGAACGAGCACCAGCTCGCGGTAAAAATGTTGTGGCAATTCCTTACCGTATTGGCTGACCGCCTGGACGACACCAATCGGGAACTGGGCCACGCTCGTGAAGAACTAGCTTCGGAGGACGTGACCTCTGAAATATTCGAGGTTATTGATGAAAGCGCCCGTCGTTCGCAACTCAGGGCCTCGCTAGCACCATCTAACCCCATACCTCACGACTAATGCTCAGAGTCGTTGTAAAGCGAAAGAGCTTCGGCCCGGCCGCCTGCAACTCATTGACACTATGTAAGAGACGCGGTTAGCGTCGCGCCAAGGCGACTCGTCGATGTTCAGCGCAATCAACCGGCTACATCTGCAACCTGCAGGCTCCACCAACGAGCGAATTGAAGACTCGATGAGGCACCAGGTTGTAGGACTCCCAAACAACGTAAGCAACGAGGTCCACCAAAGACAATCCGTCGACCGGATCCGTTCGTCACGCTGGTGGCTGATTACAGCGAGCCTCATCGCCTCAACAGTGCCTGCGCGGGCAGAAGAACCGCGAACCTCAAAGGAACCCAGGCCGATGCTCGAGCCCATTGAGCTGACTCAGGTGCCCGACGCTTTTGACGAGGGTAACCCCTTCGACATCAATCTATCGCTTGGCTACCAGTACAGTTCTCGCAGCGCGGACATTCTGCGTGAAGCAGCAACGGCCACAGGACTTCAGGCTCGTGCCAATGAAAAAATTGCTCAATATAGCGAGACGACGCATCGGTTGCTCATGCGTGCCGATGTCGGCTTGTATCACGACTTGGCGCTTGTCGTGCGCCTGCCAGTGATCTTGAACTACTCGCAAAGTCTCGGCGATTATCAGGGCCCAACCACGGCGCAGCAGGGGCTGATCGGCGCGGGCGCCGAACAATTGTTCTCGCTGCCTTTTAGCTCGCCTGACCGACACGGCATTGAATATTTGGCGCTCGGTATCGACTGGGGATTGCTGAACCAGTATCGAGACGCAACCAAACCGAGTTGGTTGCTTGGCTTCGAGGGTCGATTCAGCGTTTCCGAACCCATGCACGCTTGCAATAATTACCCGGCAAGCGGGCAGGTCAGATGCGCGGCACCCGGCGACGTCAATCGCAATGGTCGGCAGGACACCACAACAGACTCAACCGGCCAATATCCACTCGAAGGCGGCGGGGGGAGCCGAAAGCCCGGCGTGAGTCGTGGCACCACGGGCCTTGAGCTTCACACGTACGTTTCTAAGCGCATCAAGTATATCGAACCCTACGGCGGCCTGCGCGCTCTGTTCGAGTTCACCAATGCCAGCAGCGACTACGGCGCTACTGATTTGCGTGGCAATCTCGTCAATCACCCGCCGTTGCAGGGGACCTTCGTCGTGGGGACTGCGATCATTCCTTGGGAGGTTCGCTCTGCGCACGAAAGGCTCACCTTCGACCTGCGGCTGGAAGCGACATACCGTTCTGAAGGTCGCGACTACAATGAGCTTTTCGATGCGCTCGGTTCGAGCCCTGCAGCGTCGATGCGCATGCCCAATTACTCGGCTTACAAAGCACCGGCAGCCGGTTCAACGGCAACCAGTGCGCTCGATCCGAACTCGCAGCGGGTTTACGTCACGGGCCTGATGGACACGCAGCAATACATCATCACGCGCTACAGCTTGGGTGTGACTTACCAACTCAACGAGTACATCAAGTTCGCCGCGGGCACTGCGCTCAATTACATTCAGTCGCACTTCCTGACGTTTGACCAACCCTGCAATGCAAGTCTCAATGGTGCCCTCCAGGAAGCAGGTCCTTGTCGTGGGCGCTCAACCGCTACTGGCCCGTGGCAGGCCACTGGCATTCCAAATCCCAACTACCGACCCGTGATCAATGCGCCGGGCCGCCGCTTTCTCGTAGATGGGTCCACGGGGTTCGACGGATGGCTCAACGCAACGGCCATGTTCTGATTGAGTGGGCGCCGACCCCATCGGCCACTCCCAAGCTGCCTGCGCAGCACGGATCGGCTCAGAACCGTGGGTACATGAATGGCAGAAGTCATCGAGTCAATCCGTGCGAGCCGGCACTACGAATGAACACCCTCAGAGCTTCCGTCGTCCATTGTCTGGCACTCTGCATCTTCTTGTTCTGCGCTTCACTCGGCTCCCGCGTGGCCTACGCCGATGAGAACAAGATGTTGATCTTGCCAACGGTAATCGTACCCGCCAAACAGTGCGAAGCGGACCTAAAGACGGCAGTGCCTCCTGAGCCGGCAACACTGCAGCTGGCCCGGCGCATAGACACACTGCTCAGTGATTCGGTTCAAGATCTCGACTTGAGCCTCGAGATTGCGCCGCAAGCCCGAGTCGTCGATGAGGAAAGAAAGCCCTCGATACCCGAGGAATCATTGGTTGCGATGGCAGAGTCACGGTGGATTGTCTCCCCGCGGCTGATCGTAGACGGTAGCAAACGCCAACTACGTCTGGTTGCGGTCGCGCCCGGCTCCCGTGTGCTCGTTACTCGTATCCAGGAGATTGAACCCACCAACGTCGACGTGCGAGCTGTTGTCATGTTGGGAGAATTGGTGCGGTCTCAATCCAATGCCACTTCTGCGGGCAGTTTCAATAAGGAACCGAGCCATGCGGCGCAAGGACAACCTGCGGTTGCCGCTCGCTCCGAGGGACGAGGTGTCCTCGCGATATCAAGTGCTTTGCTCGGTGGTTTCACCGGCTATTGGCTCCAGAGCGCCAGCGGTTCCTCCGACCCACGAGTAACCTATCCACTGACGGCACTCGGCGCTGGCATTGGCCT
>CAZCNI010000102.1:0-6908 GCA_964499765.1 uncultured Polyangiaceae bacterium | reverse complement strand
CCTTTACAACGCCAACTCCGGATATTGCATTGCCCGCGAAAGACGCCGCTGAGCTCATCGGCAGGCCGGTGTACCGCGTTGATGTGATCAATACGGGCAAGCGTTGGAATGAAGTCATGCCCGTGCACCGCGTGCAACTCGGTGAACCGTACACTGGCGAAGTCGCCCGCCGCGCCGCACGGGAACTGCTCGACACTGGACACTATGCAACCGCAGCGGTGGACGCCGTGGCGGAGGGACAGGGGGTGCGCCTCGTCATCACGCTTGAGGCGCGCCGCGTAGTTGAACAAGTGCAGCTCGTGGGCTGCCCCATCGACACTGATGCACTGCTCGAGGCAGCTAGTTTGCAAAACGGAATGGAAGTCGGCGAGCATGACTTGCCGTCGCTGACGCAACGCGTGCAGCAAGTCCTAAAGCAACACGGTTATCCAGCCGCAAGCATTCAGCTTGAAACAACTGCTGGTGGGGCATCACTGCAAACCCAGTTAAGGTTAGAAATCGACCCTGGTGCGCCCGCCATTATCGCAACTCGAACATTCATAGTGACACCACAACCAGTACCCGCTGCACTAGCCGTGCAACTCGAGGGGTATGGAGTCCAGGCGGGAGAGCGCGCCGACGAAGAACAACTCGAACACGCGGATCGGGAATTGGAACGCGAGTTGCGGCGTCAAGGCCGGCACCGCGCCGTGGTCTCGCATCACGTGGTCCAGCAAGGCGCCCACACGCGACTCGAGGTTGTCGCGCAGGCAGGCGCGCTTGTGACGATTGCCTTCGAGGGCCAACAGACGTTCGACAGCGACGCTTTGCTCAGCTCACTCGACTTGGACAGCAACGAGGACCTCTCGCCGGGAGGGCTCGCCGAACGCGTGAAAAACTTCTACGTCAAACACGGCCATCTCGATGCTCAAGTCAGATATCGAATCGACGGACTTGGCACGCAAACCGAACGCTTGGTGTTCATCGTCCGTGAGCAATCGCGGATCCGTGTCGTGGGCCGCGAGTATCCATGCCTCACAGGTCCCCGAACTCCAGAAAGCATTGGGGAAGAGATCGACAGTTACCTCTCTGAAGATCTGCCGGGTGCTGACGTGCTCGGTCCGGTAGATCCGGCGCAAGTTGACAGTGTGATTGGTCCCAAGGGCACCACCGGCGCACGCCCCCGACCACCCGATGTCAGCCCATGGACGACGTATGACGAGCAGGTCTATGAGCGGGCAGCGCAACATGTGCAGGACCTGTATCGCTCCGAGGGTTACCTATCAGCGACCGTAGGTCCCACGGAGGTACTGCGACGCAGGTGCCAGCCGCATTCAATGCCGGGCACTTGTGTACCGATCGGCGACCGACGTCGGCCTAGGACTTTGTGCGCCTATGACGACATCGGCCTGCCCATGGAGGAACCTGCGCCCGATCCAAACCTCGACTGTGTTGCAAACCCGGCCAAGGGAATTGAGTGCGAGCCAACGGCGGTCTTGCATATTCCGATAAAACTGGGGCCACGCACGACACTGTGGGATGTGTCATTCGAAGGCAATGCGCGGATAGCAGATCAGGAGCTCTGGGAAGCGTCGGGACTTACATTGGGCGCGCCCGCGTCATTCTCGGAAATCTAACAAGCACGGCGCCGGATACTCGATACCTATGCGGAAGCCGGATATGCGTTTGCGGACTTATCTACAGCGTTGGATTTCTCTCCCAATCGTCGGCACGCTCGACTGCGGGTCAGCGTCCGTGAAGGTGAGCAAGTCCGAATCTCTGCCATCTACGTGCGCGGCGCTAGTATCACGCGCGAAAGCCTGATCCGAAGCCGGCTTGCACTCAAGGTGGGTGAGCCCTATCGCATGAGTGACGTGCGTGCCACTGAAGAGCGACTGGCAACCCTCGGCGTGTTCTCGACAGTGCGCGTTGGGTTCGAGGACCCTTACGTGCCAGCGCGCGAAAAGGTCGTAGTCGTCGACGTGGCGGAACGCACACCGCAGTATATTGAACCTCTAGTCGGCCTCAGTTCTGGAGAAGGAATTCGCCTTGCTCTCGAATATGGCCACTTGAACCTGTTTCGTCGCGCCATTCAATTGACCGCGCGCACGCAATTTGGTTATCTGCCCAGTGAGTTCATCATCGATAGCGACGTGAGGGAAAAGTATGACCGCGTCCTGAACACGGTCTTGCGCAGGATGACGCGACAGAACTCACTGGCGCTGACGTTCCCGGACGTGGGTCTCGGGCCATTGTTTCGTCTGCGGGTTGAAGGGCTCGACGTTCAACGTAACTCACGCGACTTCCAACTGGCAAAGCAGGCAAACATCGATACGCTGAGTTTCCTGCCCTCTCGCAGGCTGACGGTTGATTTCGGGGGGTCCCTTGAACGAAATACAGTGTGTCTATTTCCCCCCGTTGATACTAGCGGGCAAAGTGGAACCGGTTGTGGCGATCTGTATGCTTACGTCCAAGCTAATCCAACGTACTCGCTTCTGTTTCGAGTTCCAGCTGGCACTAGCCTGGCAGTCACCCAGAAGGTTGGCATCAGTTGGGACCGCCGCGACATCCCACTCGACGCAACGCGGGGAACTTCCGTCAACGTCACCTTTGAACACGTCACGGCATTTCCTCTCGGTTCATCGAACGCCGAACTGTCCGGCAACGGCTCGTCCATAGCCAACCCGTTTCGGGCTACGCACAGCGAATTCCTAAAAACGACCAATCAGGTTGCCGGCTACGTTCCTATTGGGCGCAGGGGCGCAGCTTTAGCCCTTAGCTTTCGTTGGGGCCTCAATCTGCAGCTCAAGCAAGACTCCAGCACCTATCCGGATCGACTCTTCTTCGCAGGCGGGGTGGGCACGATTCGTGGCTTTCTTCAGGATTCGCTTGTGCCTGAAGATATTGCGCAGCGCGTGTTGCACAATGGTATACCAATCGATGCCGTCGTCATCCGCGGGGGTGATTTCTACGTGAATCCTCGGGCGGAGTTTCGCGTCCCGCTCACACATACTGTGCACACGACGCTATTCCTAGACGCCGGCAATGTGTGGACTCAGGCGCCCAGCTGGATGACACTATTCAGGCGGCAGTTGACGCCCTTAGAAAATGCCAGCTGGGGCAACGCCAGCAACAGCACTAGCCCAGCCAACCCCGTCTCGGTCAACTACTGGCGCTGGCGCTATTCGCTCGGCACTGGCCTGCGGCTAGCCACCCCGATTGGACCGCTGGCATTCGATTACGGTTTCAATATCGAACGGGTACTCGATAAACTTGGCTATACTTCAAAGGCAAATCAGCGATACTGGGAAGACCTCGGTGCGTTTCACTTTAGTATTGGGCTGTTCTAACCATGTGGTCTGGCGGGGCCCCAGCCCGTCCCCCAGGTTCCTTGTTCTCTCGCCTCACAAATCTCCGATTCGTGCGCGTTGCCCATGGTTTACCAAGGCGCGAGCCATCGTCAGCAGCAAGTCAATGGTTCAGTCTTTGTTGCGGACTGCTATTCGTCAGTCAGTTCGTCGTCGTCGATTGGTATATGCGGGGCATGGGGTTCTACAGCAGGCACCCGCGGTATCTGGGAAGTCTGCTGGCAAGCTTTGCACTAATGACGCTGGTCGTGCGCTGGCGTGCTCTGCGATACCCATTATTCAAGGTCAGCGTGGCGACCATGATGGGCACACTGTTACTCGCAGTGCTTGCTTACTACCGTTACTATCACAGCCCACTCGACGCGCAGGCAGTCCTGGCTGCGCGCCACGCCTGGTCCGACGTGCTACCAGTATTAAAGCGGGGAGCAGCAGCGCTGTGCCTGGGGTGCGTGGTGCTCACCAGTATCGAATATGGCCTTTTGCGCTATGCCAACGCCAGGAACGGCTCCCGCCTTCTGCCCGCCGGCGCGCTCGTGGTGGGGCTACTGTTGGCAGGAAACGTGAGCAGCACCACTAGCGAGCTGCGCGCCTTAGATGCAGTCTGGACCCTGTGCACCACGCGCGATCACAAGTCCGCGGATGAACGGCTTCCGCTGCCGGAGCTTGAGTCGACCCGCCTTGAATTGCCCAACGTGCTCTTCATCATTACCGAGAGCGTAAGGGCCATTGACGCCTGCCGATCAAGTCCCTGTGCAACGGGGCCCGAGTTCGACCGCTTGCTGCCAAGCCGCGTCGATTTCCAGCAATCCAGGTCACTGTCGAGCTACACGGCGATCGCTCTTTCGGCTTTGGCAACCGGCCAAACCCAATTGGGTCCACGGGGTAGCTTGACTACCGCACCTGATTTCTTCGACCTAGCCAATGCAGTCCGTGCCGCGGGCGCGCGGTATTCGCTGGTCTATTGGTCTTCACAACTGGCGGCTGTGTTTGAACGCGGCCCGATCACCCAGGTTGCTAACGATGTCATCACGGCGGAAATGCTGCTGCACGGCCCCGCCGCAGATATCGAGGACTCCGTGGCGGCACTTCTCGATCGGCGCCTGGCTGAACAGTGCGAGCAACGGTTATCGCATCTGCAGGCGCCGCGCTTCGTGGTTTTGCACTTGTCCGGCACCCACGCTCCCTACGCCTTCGACGATGTTCAGGCGCCCCTGCGACCCTGGCAGCGTCACGTGACGTGGTCAGGGCTAGATGCGCTTCACCGCGCCTACCTCAACTCGATCCTCGAACAGGATCACAGCATCGCACGGTGCATTCGATCATTCCTCGAGTCGACGCAGAGCCACCCCTGGGTGGTCGTCTACACCAGCGACCATGGCGAAGCGTTTGGTGAACACTCGGCCATCCATCATGGTCAGAATCTCTATGACGAGCAACTCCGCGTACCCCTTACGATAGCTCACGGCGAGGGAGCGCTGAACGCGCAGCAGGCGGAAAACCTGCGCCGCAACGTGCAGGCTTCAGTTACGCACTTGGACCTCCTGCCAACTTTGCTCGATGTGCTCGGCCTCGAGCACCACATTGCTCTGCAAACTTGGGCCAAGAGGCTACCGGGGCGCAGTCTGCTTCGCGCCCCTGCGCCACTCGGTCAGATACCCATTTCCAACTGCACGGACTTGTTCCCGTGCCCCATCAACACGTGGGGAATTCTCGGAGAGCACGACAAACTCACGGCGCAGTCATGGGACGGGCAGTGGCGTTGTCTTTCCCTCACTGGCTCGGAACACGAAGTGGAACTAAGCGCCTGCGCCGAGTTGCGACAAGCCGCGTGTCAGCACTTTCGAGTCATGCCGAATTCGCAACCCGACCCCGCGTGCAATCAAGTTCATCGCCACTAGGAACGTCGCGGCAAGATTGCCGAGACATCAAAGAAAGTATGCAAAACGGGTGTGATGCTCATTAGGAGCCATCACACCCGCGTGCTGCGAATGCGCAGAAACTATAGCGCTGCCAAGCGGTGCTCCAGAGCCACTAACTGATCGCGCAGCTCACTTGGAAGGGTCGCGCCAAACCTGGCGAAGTGTTCCTTGATGGACACGACTTCTTGTTCCCATTCATTTCGATTGACGGTCAGGAGATCTTTCATGTCGGCAGCCGTCACGTCACTGAGGCCCGTAAGGTCAATGTCCGAAGCGCGCGGCATCATACCGATCGCCGTCTTCTCAGCTTCGATACTACCTGCGCAGCGTTCGAAGACCCACTTCAGCACTCGACTGTTCTCGCCGTAGCCGGGCCACAGCCACTTGCCTTCATCGGTTTTTCTGAACCAATTCACGCAGAAGATCTTTGGCAACTTGCCCGGTTTGGCGTTTGCTCCGATATTGACCCAGTGCTGGAAGTACTCGCCCATGTTGTAGCCACAGAACGGCAACATCGCGAACGGATCGCGTCGAACGGTACCTACAGCCACGTCGAGAGCCGCGGCCGTGATCTCGGAGCCGACGATCGAGCCCAGGAATACGCCGTGATTCCAATCGAACGACTCGTGCACGAGCGGGACGGTAGTTGGGCGACGGCCACCAAACAGTATGGCGCTAATCGGCACGCCATTCGGGTCTTCCCACTCAGGGGCAATAGTTGGGCATTGTGACGCCGGAGCAGTGAATCGGGCATTGGGGTGTGCCGCTGGTTTGGTGCTCTTGCCGCTCTCCCACGGCTGCGAGGTCCAATCCGTGAGGGGTCCGGGGGCTGGGTAACCGATACCCTCCCACCAGACGTCATTGTCCTTGGTCAGCGCAACGTTGGTAAAGATCGTGTTCTTCTCGATCGATGCCATGGCGTTAGGGTTCGACTGCAGGGACGTACCCGGCGCAACTCCAAAGAAACCTGCCTCAGGGTTGATCGCGTATAGTCGCCCATCGGCACCGAACTTCATCCAGGCGATATCGTCGCCAATCGTCTCGACCTTCCAACCGGGTACCGTTGGAACCAACATGGCGAGATTCGTCTTGCCGCACGCGCTGGGGAACGCCGCCGCAACGTACATCTTCTCGCCCTGTGGATTGGTGATCGACAGAATGAGCATGTGCTCGGCGAGCCAACCTTCATCACGAGCCATTGATGAAGCAATCCGCAACGCCAGGCACTTCTTGCCGAGCAGAGCATTGCCACCGTAGCCGGACCCGTAGGACCAGATCGTGCGCTCTTCTGGGAAGTGCGAAATGTACTTCTTGTCGAGCGGAGCGCAGGGCCACACGCCATTGTCCTTCTCTCCGGGTGAGAGGGGCTTGCCCACGGAATGCATGCAGGGAATGAACTCGCCATCCGCGCCGAGAACCTCCAAGATTTTGGTTCCAACGCGCGTCATGATGTGCATGTTCACGACTACGTAGGCGGAATCCGTGATCTCGACACCGATTTTAGCAATACGCGACCCAACCGGACCCATGCTGAACGGAATGACGTACAGCGTGCGACCACGCATACAGCCATCATAAAGGCCCCTCATCGTGGTCTTGAGCGTCTCGGGATCAATCCAGTTGTTTGTCGGGCCTGCCTGCT
>CAZCNI010000101.1:0-6969 GCA_964499765.1 uncultured Polyangiaceae bacterium | reverse complement strand
AAGTCTTCGGAGTAGAGTCTTTCCCAACCCGATTCAAATTTGTAGAACTTCGTTCTTGATGCTCGCTGAGCATTTCCATTACGCGTCCAGTGGGTGCAAGAAACTCGTCGTTAGACAGAGTTGTGGCGTTCCATTGACGCTGCGTGACCTCGAAGAGCGCTTCAAGGCCATTTGAAAGCGTTTCATCTGGTCCAAAGACGCGAAAGTTCCGCTGCTCGCTGTTCAGCTTTGCTACATCGCGCAGAAATGGCCCAAGTACGTGGACATCACCGATGCCTTTCACGCCAGGCAGCGACACATTTGCCGCGTATTGGCGGAAGTCCGGCATTCGAAGATCGCGAAGCAGAATTCCGCCATTGGCATGCGGATTCGCACCCATCCGTCGAGCCCCTTGTGGGGCAAGCTCTGCAAGTTCCGGTTTCAATCGACCCAATTTGTCGAATAGCTCCTCAGGTCGGTAACTTCTCAACCACTCTTCCAATTGCTTGAGGTGGTTGGGATGAGTAGCGGGGTCCGAAAGGGGAACTTGGTGCGACCGGAATGTACCTTCAACCTGCAACCCATCGACGACTTTCGGCCCCGTCCAGCCTTTAGGGGAATTGAAAACGATCATTGGCCAGCGTGGACGTGTAGAGTCTCCGTGGCAGCGAGCTTCTTGCTGAATGGTTCTTATCTGCTCTACCGCCAGATCTAGTGTCGTTGCCATCGCCTGATGCATCAGCTCCGGCTCATGACCCTCGACGAAGTAGGGCGTCCAACCATAGCCGCAGAGTAGATTCTCCAATTCTACGTGTGTGATCCGCGCGAGGAGAGTCGGATTGGAAATCTTGTATCCATTGAGATGTAGTATTGGCAGTACCGCACCATCAGTTATGGGGTTCAGAAACTTGTTGGAGTGCCAAGCAGTTGCTAGCGGTCCTGTTTCGGCCTCGCCATCTCCAACGACGCAGGCGACAACGAGGTCGGGGTTGTCAAACACAGCCCCAAATGCGTGACTGAGCGAATACCCCAGTTCGCCGCCCTCATGGATCGACCCAGGACATTCCGGTGAGGCGTGGCTGGGTATTCCGCCTGGAAATGAGAACTGAATGAAAAGCTTGCGGAGGCCTTCTTCATCCTGGCTAATGTCGGGATAGATCTCGCTGTACGTGCCTTCGAGATAGGTGTTGCCCACGACGGCGGGTCCGCCGTGCCCCGGGCCGGAGATGTAAATCATGTCGAGGTCGTACTTTTTGATGACCCGGTTCAAGTGGACATAGATGAAGTTCTGCCCTGGAGTCGTGCCCCAATGCCCGAGCAGCATGTGCTTTACATCGCCAAGCGCCAGCGGACGCTTCAGCAGCGGATTGTCATAAAGATAGATCTGGCCGACGGCGAGATAGTTGGCCGCGCGCCAATATGCATCCATTTTCTGGAGTAGTTCTGGCGAGAGGGTGTTTGCGATTGTGTCCATGGTTTCGACTCTTGATCTGTGTATTGCCTGCGGGGCGTAGTCACTGCACTTGTTTCGAAACGCGTTAGGTCATCTGGCTTATGGTTTTGCGAAAGCGATTCAGTGAGATAGCGAACAGAGCAGCACCTATTGCGGCCAGTACGAGGAATTCCGGCCACACTACGGTGAGACCTGCGCCGCGGAACAAGATGGCTTGCCCAACTGCAACGAAGTGGGTCGTCGGTGCCGCCAGCATCAGGGTCTGCACGAACATTGGCATGCTCTCGCGCGGCGTGGAGTTGCCGGATAGAAGTTGCAGCGGCAGCAGCACAAGCACCACTAGCATCCCGAATTGAGGCATCGAGCGCGCTATCGTGGCCATGAAAATACCCAACGATGAGGCCGCAAAAAGATGCAAAACGGCACCCGTCAGGAACAACGCCACCGAGCCTTCGATGGGTACGCGCAGTACGCCTTTTACAACGAGCACCAACGCGGCGGCAGCAGCGAGCAGCACCACCACGCCCATTGACCAGACCTTAGCCATCATGATCTCGAATGGCGTAACAGGCATTACCAGCAAGTGCTCGATAGTGCCGTGCTCGCGCTCTCGAATCAGGGCTGCGCCCGTGAGGATAATCGATAGCATCGTGATGTTGTTGATGATTTCCATCAACCCGCCGAACCAAGATTGCTCAAGATTGGGGTTGAATCGCGCGCGTATCACAAGGTCAACCGGGGGTGCAGGACTGCCGCGGAAACGCTGGACGAACTCACTGACCTCGCCCATCACCATCTGCTGGATGTAGCTGCTACCAGTGAACGCTTGGCTCATGCGCGTCGCGTCAACATTGAGCTGAATCGCCGGAGACACGCCACCTAGTACATCCCGCTGAAAATTAGGTGGAATATCCAGCACAAATGTGAAGTCGCCCCTATCCATGCCCACATCGACGCCCCCGAGTGAAATCATCGCCGGCAGCTTGAAGTGCGGCGGATAAAACGTGGACGCGACGCGATTGGATAGCGGTGAACCATCCTCATCGACAATGGCGATGGGCGCCTTGTGTAGCGTTTCTGGTATCGCGGTAGCGGCGACATAAATCGACACCGTGAAGGAGTAGGCGATAAGCACGAGCATTATGGGGTCGCGCGCCAGACTCCATAGTTCCTTGATACCAAGTCGGTAGATATTTGCGGCATGCGACATCGTCAGGTTTCTTGTTTCTTTAGAAGCACGATTGACAAGCCAATGATTACCGGCACCGACAGCAGCAGAGGCCAAAACGAAGCAATCAGGCTGGAGAATCCCAACGACTTATTGAACACACCCCGACTGATGGTTAGGAAATGCGAGGCCGGATACACGCGCCCGATAATCGCGCCAAATCCTTCGAGCGACGAAACTGGATTCAGCATGCCGGCGAACTGAATGGCTGGGATCATCGTGCCCAACATCGTGACAAACATTGCCGCGATCTGACTGCGCGTGAATGTGGAGGAGAACAATCCGAAGCCCGTTGAAAATATCACAAAGAGCAGAGCCCCAAGTGCTAGAGACAAGAAGCTGCCCTTGATCGGTACCGAGAAAACAGTAATGGCCAGCAAAGTCATCAATCCGAAGTTGAGCAGCGCGAGCGCAACGTACGGTAGTTGCTTTCCGAGCAGAAACTCGCTTCTGGTGACCGGGGTGACGTAGAGATTGATGATTGAGCCGAGCTCCTTTTCGCGAACAACCGAGAGCGCAGTCAACATCGCAGGGATCATCAACAAGAGCATTGGGATGACCGCCGGTACCATTGCGGGAAGACTTTTTACATCAGGGTTATAGCGAAAACGCGTTTCTATCGTTGCTGGGCCTGACGCGACAGCCCTTCCAAGACGACGCTGCGCGAATTCCGTCAGCCAGCCTTGGTGCATTCCCTGTACATATCCTTCTACCGTTTCTGCGCGCTGTGGCATGGCACCGTCCACCCAGGCGCCGATCTGGGCACTATCCCCACGCTCCACGTCTCGCGCAAAACCATGCGGAATTTCAATGGCCAATGCAAGACTACCAGCACGCATGCGGCGATCAAGGTCGCTATAGTCGGCGATTGGCGGACGTTCGATGAAGTAGCGCGAACCAGATAGATTGAGCGAGTAGTTTCGGCTTAACATGGTTTGGTCGCGATCAAGCACAGCGTACTGAAGCCTTTCCACGTCCATGCTAATGCCGTAGCCGAACACGAACATCAGAATGGCTGTCCCGAGCAATGCCAAAGTGGCACGTACCGGATCGCGCTTGAGTTCTAGTGCTTCGCGCTGGCTATAGCTCAACGCCCGGCCCAAGCTGAAGACTCGCCTTCGAGAAGGCGCAGGGGACACTTGACGTGCAACCTTGACTGGCTCCGCTTCGGCAGCCGCACCTGCTAGCCGCAAGTAACTAACAAAAGCTTGTTCCAACGTGGCAACGCCACACTTTTGAACCAATTCAGACGGGACACCAGTGGCAAGGACATGTCCTGCATGCATTAGCGAGATGCGGTCGCAGCGTGCTGCTTCGTTCATGAAATGCGTTGAGACGAAGATAGTCACACTGTCGTTGCGCGCCAGGTCGATCATCAATTGCCAAAGCCTGTCGCGAGCAATGGGATCAACGCCCGAAGTCGGTTCGTCGAGAATCAGCAATTCCGGCTTATGCACCATCGCGACAGCCATCGATAGGCGCTGCCGAATACCGAGTGGCAAATTGTCGGGCATCGCATTACGCACGTCCGTCAAACCGAAGCGCTCGGCCATCTCCTCCGCCCGCGCTGAGATTTCCGATTCCGGCACTTGAAACAATCGGGCGTGAAGAATCAAATTCTGATGTACAGTCAGTTCCGAATAGAGCGAGAATGACTGCGACATGTACCCTACGCGTCGTCGTGTCGCGATATCCTTTGGATTGACCTCGTGACCCAACAAATATGCGCGACCCTCGCTGGCCATCAGCAAACCGGTCAGCATCTTCATGGTCGTGGACTTGCCGCATCCATTGGAGCCGATGAAACCGAAGATTTCGCCTCGCCGTATGCGGAAGCTGGCGTGATCGACAGCAACGAAGTTGCCGAAGCGCATGGTTAGGTCGGTGGCTTCAATGGCAACTTCAGTCGACTCTTGGTTGACGAACGGGCGAATTATTACTTCCCGGTGACTGCGTCGCTTTTCCTCGGGCAAGAGTGCGATGAACGCCGCATCAAGTGAATCGCAATGGTTGTTGGCGAGTAGCTCAGCCGGTGTACCGGTGGCTAGTACACGGCCAGCGTCCATCGCCACTAGCCAATCGAAACGCTGCGCTTCGTCCATGTAGGAGGTGGCAACGATGACACTCATGCGCACATTCTCGGTTCGAATGTGCTTTACCAGATCCCAGAATTGAGCTCGCGCTAACGGGTCGACACCGGTTGTTGGCTCATCAAGGATCAGTAGGTCGGGATCGTGGATGAGCGCACAGCATAAGCCAAGTTTCTGTCTCATTCCACCGGACAGCTTGCCCGCTGGACGCGAAAGAAAGTCGAGCAGTCCGGTTCTGCGAGTCAGTTCGTCGATGCGTCTGCGCCGCTCGGCAAAGTTGTGGCCAAACAAGCGACCGAAAAACTGAAGATTTTCTTCCACGGACAACGTTGGATAAAGGTTCTTGCCCAAGCCCTGCGGCATGTAAGCAACATGCCGGCAGATATTTTCGCGATGGCTTGCGCTCGCCATATCGCCGCCCAGCGCATGGACACTTCCCTTCTGCACCGCACGTGCCCCAGCAAGCAACGACAGCAAGCTTGACTTGCCTACGCCATCGGGTCCCAGAAGGCCGATCATTTTCCGGGCGGGGATGTCCAGCGTGACGCCGTCAAGCGCCACCGTTTTACCGTAGCGAAGACCCACGTCAACTAAGGACGCTACTGGCGCAATGTCAGGTACCGCTAATGCCATTCCGGCACCTTGAGCTCCAATTTCGGCGGCCATTTTGCCTGTGAATCAAGTTTGAGCCAGGCCACACCGGGCAGACCGGTTTTGACCACATCAAGGTGCTTCTGCAAGAGCTCTCGACTAAATTGCGCCTTGACACGAAACATGAGTTTCTGACGCTCGCTGGCAGTTTCGACCGTCTTGGGCGTGAACTGTGCAGTACTTGCAACGTAGGATATTTTCGCTGGAATGACGTATTGAGGCGCCGCGTCGAGCACGACACGCACTTCGCTACCCAACGTCAACTTGCCGACAACAGTCTCGGGCAGAAAGAAGGTCATATAGACATCGCTTAGGTCAACTAGGTTGAGAACCTTGCCGCCGCTAGGCAGAACTTCACCGGGCTGAGCGATGCGATATTGCACGCGGCCATCGCGCGGTGACTTGAGTTGACTGTCCTGGATGTCGGCTTCAACCCGCACGACGGTCGCATCACTTGCTGCCACTGTAGAGCCAGCACCTGTCACCTGTGCTTGTGCCGCCTTGATTTCGGCTTGCGCTGCGACTACCTGAGCCCGCCCCGCGGCAACAGCAGCCGCGGCACCTCGAACACGATCGCGGTCGTCGTCCAATGTCTGAGGTGTGATTGCGCCTGCTTTGGAAAGTCCCTCTGAACGCGCAAAACGCCGCTGTGCGGCATCGAGTTCGCTTTCGCGCTGGTCGACGATTGCCTGAGCAGCGGCGGTATCGCTTTGGCGAGCAGCAACCTGTGCTTGGGCGCCGGCAACCGCTGTAACTGCCTGTCGGGATTGGGCGCGCGCCTCGTCGCGCTGTGCTTCGAGTACGTCAACCTCCATCTGCGCCAAAGGCTGACCCTCTTTCACAAGCTCGCCCTCATTGACCATGATGTTCTTCACTCGCCCTGCGAGCTTAGTTGCAACGTCAATCTCGGTGGCCTCAACGCGGCCGTTTCCGTTGACGAAGCCTGCGCCCAGGCCTAAGGGTTTCAAGGCAATCCAGACTAGTACTGCCCCGGCCACTGCAACGACTGCAACGAGACTCCATACCAACACCGGCTTCAAATTCCTCCTGACGGGTGGAGTAGGCGGTGAGACGGCAGCTGCGCCCGGTAACGGCGGTGTTGAGGGCCGTACTAGTGGCGTAAATGTCGCTGTTGTCACGGTTCAATCCTCTTCATTTGTTACGCCAAGGTCGATAGCTCGACTCGCTGAGCACGCACGTATCAGGTTCTCGACTATGCGCATGACGAAACCGTGACCCGCCTTGCAAATGACTCGATGACCACCATTGATCGTAAAGATTGCGAATAGCGGGCTTCATGGATGACTGGCTCGTCGCTCTGCAATTCGCAAAACGTCAGGCATTCAGATCTGCTCCCGTGCACACCTTGTACCATAAGGACAAATTACGACCGAAAATCGGATTCCGTCGCGCCCGCTCCATGCCAACGCTCAAACCAACCCTGGCTTGTCGCACTTCCAGAGGTACTAATTGGTATTCGTTCTTTCGTCACGCGCACTCCCTACGGTAGCCCCCAAGTGCGCTCGCCATTGCGTGTAGCAATTTGCGGTTCTAGGCACTTCGCGTTT
>CAZCNI010000100.1:5818-6982 GCA_964499765.1 uncultured Polyangiaceae bacterium | reverse complement strand
GAGTTGAGCATCAGTGACGATATGGACATCATCAGTCTCGATGAGCTGACCATCAGTGACGATATGGACATCATCAGTCTCGATGAGCTGACCATCAGCGCCGCGGAGTTGAGCATCAGTGACGACATGGACATCATCAGCATCGATTAGCTGACCGTCAGCTCTGCGGAGCTGACCATCTGTGACGATATGGACATGTTCAGTCCCAATGAGGCCAAGATCAGCACTTACAGCGCGGACTGCACAAGAGGTCGGGGACGCGTCATCTGATATTTCGAAATCAAATCATTCCATCCTTCCGCCCTGGGCAGTGACTGACAGCACTACATCGAGTTGTTCAGCTCGTGGATGTCCACGTTCCACATCAGCTGGTCGTTGCCTTGGGCACCAGCGAAGCGAAGTCCAAACCACTTAGCCTTTGGTGAAATGGTGGGGCGACCGTCGCCATACGCGATGGGAAAGCTGATCCGAAAAATGCGCCGCCACGGCGAGGTGTACGGAAAGTATGTATGTTCGATGGCGCCCGGTCTTCGAATCTCATTGATCTCGTGCGGCGCAATCTCGTTACCCGTTTCGTCGATGAGGCGCACGATCCAGGCTGGGTTGTCGCGTGTCAGATCACCCCACTTATGCTTCTGAGCATACAAGGCCACGAAGAATTCGTGTTCACGCTTCGATTCGGCCAGGCTCCGTTCCAGCAGGGATTTGCGCTGTTCAATGGTTAGTCGATAGTCTTCGGCGTATCTGACTGCATATGCCCAGCGAAAGTCCCAGGACTCGTACGTGGCTGAAACGGACAGCACATTGTCGAGCTCACTCATCGAAAGCAGTTCTGTAGAGCGCGTCCAGCGCTGCAGGACGCGCTCATAGTCCTGGGCCACGTATTCACGGGGCCCTTCCGTCAGTCGTACCGAGGGTTGCGAACAGCCGGGCAGTGCGATCGTCAGCACCGCGGCAAGCCCGACAATTCTACTGCACATGGTCACGGGTCCAGACATATCACGACTATCAGGTATCAGGTATCAGGTATCAGGTATCAGGTGCCAGGTGTCAGGTATGACGGACACCCAATAGCCCATCAGTGCAGCAAGGCCCGGAGGTCCTTGAGCGTGACGAACGCTATTAGAACCAGCAGCAGAAACAGCCCCGCGGTGTGGATGCTTG
>CAZCNI010000100.1:0-5718 GCA_964499765.1 uncultured Polyangiaceae bacterium | reverse complement strand
GTGACGAACGCTATTAGAACCAGCAGCAGAAACAGCCCCGCGGTGTGGATGCTTGCCTCCAATTTTGCATCGGGTCGTCGACGGGTCAGTGCTTCGTACCCAAGGAAAATGAGACGCCCTCCGTCCAATGCCGGTACCGGCAGTAGGTTGAAAACGCCGAGTACAGTGCTCAGCACGCCCAACATGGCGAAGAAGTAGTCTATCCCGAGGGCTGCCGCTTTGCCGGTCTCGCTCACGATCCGCAGCGGCCCCGAGAGTTCGAGCTTCTCGCGGCCTGTGAATAGACCTGCGAGACTATAGATCATTCCTGCAGCCACTTCCGCAGGCTTTGTAACGGCGTTCTTCACGGCCTCGGAGAAGGGAATTGGCTCGCGATCGGAGATGGATTCGACACCGAGTTCGCCGTGCCCATCTTTACTGTTGGCTCTTGGCGTGACAGTGAGCGCCATTTCCTTGCCTTTGCGATCGACTTGGACCGATAGCGGCTTATTGGCACTCGAGCGCACGAGGCTGCGCATTTCCTCCCAATTCTTTAACGAGTGTCCATCGATCATGACCATGCGGTCGCCGCTCTCGAGGTGAGCAATGGCTGCCGCGCTGCCTGGCACCACCTCAATTTTCAGCGAGGGGATGAGCTTGCCGCCAATGACGAACGCTGCGAAAAAAAGCACCGAGGCGAATAGGTAGTTAGCAAACGGACCCGCGAATATCGTGCTAATCCGAGCGAAAACAGAGGCGTTCGCATAACTCGACTTGTCGTTTGGGTCTGTCTCCTCGAACGGATTCATCCCTGCAATCTGCACGTAAGCAACGAAGGGAATGAGCGCGATCTGGTACACGGTTTGGCTGCTTTCGGGCTGGAAACGCCAAAGTGCCGGGCCGAAACCGATGCTGAACTTGATGACGCGCATCCGAAATGCACGGGCCACCAAGTGGTGCCCAAGTTCGTGTACGATCATCAGAAGCCCAAGCCCCAGAGCACCGAAGAGTACTTTAAAAAGCATTGGCAAGCGCCCAGCATAACGTAGGACTCCGCCGCTGGCCACGAGACGCCTGCAGTCAGCTGAAGTGAAGGGCGTTTGACAGATTTGACTGGGTTTGGCGTGGTCGTTGCTCGCGTGGAGGCGCCACCCCAATCGGGCCACGGTCCTTGCGGGCTGGTTGGTTTGCGCCCACAGCGGATCTTCGTCGTGGGTGCACCGAATTCGACCTGCTCGGCGGCTGAGCTGAACCCCGAAGATATCGAGCGAAACAGGCCAGCTGATAAGTTTTCTATCCCGGGATTCTGACGATTCCAAAGAAATCCCGCAAGGTTCAAGAACCTGACCCCAAAGTCGTTCAAGGAACCGGCGGGTGACCGAGCGCCCCGTGACTCGATAGCGTGGGTTGGAATTCACGCAAACAAACTACACGTGCCTCGATGACCAGATGCTTGCATAATCTCTGCACAAACTATGTTCACGCTTGACTTCACTCAACCGTATAGTCGTTTTCTTTGCGGGGCTGGGCTTGGTGCAGCTGTCGCTTTCAATTCACTTGCGTGCAGCAAGATCGTTAGCGGCATCAGTGATTTCGGCAACAACCTAGCAAACCCTGACTTGATTACCGTTGGTGGTCCGGGTACGCGTGTTGCAAAAGGCTCCTATGCGTCTCCACTCGTGGATCCTTGGGACGACGCTGGTCCGGTAGTCGTCGCGTTCGAGTTTCTGAGTGACGGCCCTCATTTGGCAATGCGCCCGCTAAACGCAAACGGTGGCTCAGGTTGCGACACGGGACTCGCGTACAGCAGCATCGTTCGAGACAAGCTCGATAATTTGACTCAGCTGATTGCGTACTCCGCCAGTGAAGCGGGCGACGCCGACGGTTTTGCTACGGTTCACTTCGTAGACCACCAGTGCAAGGAGTACGGGCAACCCGTAAGGAGTGCCAAATTGCCGTCCATTCTTTACGCGGACCCACCGGGGTACTTGATACCGACCAGCACACAACTCCTCGTTGTTGCTCCTTGGTCTGGGACTACCACGGTTCTGGCCGAGAATTTGACCTGGTGGGACACTTGGGTTGACGCCGATAAATCTATCGCCGTCATTGACGGAGGTCATTTCAAGATCTTCGATGGGCAACATCGGCAAATCGCCGACATTGGGACGGCAGTAACGCAAATGACTCGGGTCGGCACGAGCGGGGGATTCCTTCTAGTCGATGGTGGCGTGTTACGAACCTATCAGTCGTTGTCGGATACAGCGCCGGTCCAAGTGGCCCTTGATGCTTGTAACGCTTCGATAGATCCGGGGGGCTGCCTCTTCTATTACTCGCCGTGTTCTAGTCGCCAATTGCAGTGCTATCGGACCGACACGTCAAACCCGATTATCGTCGATACGGGTGTGCAATCGCTTGTCTCGACACGGTGGTCCCAAGATTCAAAAATGGCCACGCTCTACACGAAGACCAACGCCGACGATGGATCAACCGAGTTGTGGTTATACCGATCGGACGCCGGCTCGCAGTCGCTCATGGTGCCGAAGTTCGCGCACCTGTACGGGTGGTCTGCTCCGGCAGCTGAAATCGATGCGCTCGTTAATTCTGACGGCGAAGTGGGGCAGGCAATGCGCTACACATTCACCGCCGACCCCGTGCTCGTTGCCGATGCCGTCAGTGCGAACTTCTCCCAAGGTTTGCTCGCCAACTTCGATCGGACGCTCTCTATTGGTGACCTCTACACGCCGGTGCAATTGGGGCAGACGCCTCAGCTGGTTGCCAACGCAGTACCTTACGCGAAGGATCAAGACGTGATCGTCTCGCCAAAGAACCAGGCAACGCTTGACTATGGCAAAGCAGCGATTACGGGTTCAGACGGAACCTTGGGGGATTTGACACTGTTGCGCTACCCGTTGACCAGTGCGGGCCCAGACTCCCCGCGCGTCATTGCTTCGGACGTGGCTGTTGGTAACTACCGGTTCTTCACATATATGAATGCGCTGACCTACACCGATGCGTGGGATATTCAGAATGGAGTTGGCAATCTGAATCTGTACGAACTCGATCTCGACGCTACGACATTCATCTCCGAAGGGGTACGAGAGTTCCTCGAAATTTTCTGGCCCTGGGAGGGAATCATGTACGTAGTTCCCAATGGTGACCGGGCCGGAATTTGGGTAACGCGCGCTAAGTAGACCGGTTACGCTGACTGCACTGGCTCCACGGACGCAGCTCCGCACCAAAAAAGCTCGGCTGGAGAGCCATCTCAGGCGGCTTAAGTGCGGGACGCAAGCCTCGCCGAGCTCGAAAAAACTGATAGTGTCCTCGCCGTCCTTTGTCCTACGGTGACAAGGGCTTTGGTAGCGAGGCACTATGTTCTTTCAGGACCTGATTCTCACGCTGCAACGATTTTGGGCTGAGCGCGGCTGTCTCATCGTGCAGCCCTACAACTCCGAGGTTGGGGCTGGCACCTATAACCCTTCGACGTTTCTTCGTGCACTAGGTCCCGAGCCATTCAAGGTCGCGTATGTGGAACCCTCGCGTCGACCCACCGATGGCCGCTACGGTGATAACCCGAACCGACTTCAACAGTTTCACCAGTTTCAAGTCATTCTCAAGCCCAACCCCGCAGACATTCAGGATCTGTACCTTCAGTCATTGGAGGCATTGGGCACCAAGCCGCTCGAGCATGATGTCCGATTCATCGAAGACGATTGGGAGAGTCCGACACTCGGTGCCTGGGGTCTTGGCTGGCAAGTCTGGCTCGATGGTCTCGAGATTAGCCAATTCACATACTTTCAGCAGGTGGGGGGCTTCGATTGCCGACCCGTGTCCGGTGAATTGACGTACGGGTTGGAGCGCATTGCCATGTACCTGCAGGACGTCGATAATGTATACGACCTGCGATACAACGCGAATGTTCGTTACGGCGACCTATTCAAGCGCGCCGAATGGGAATGGTCGACGTACAATTTCGAAGAAGCTGACGTTGCCGCACACCTCGCAACGTTTGACCGCGCCGAAGCTGAAGCGCAGCGAATGTTGAGCAGGTCGGACAGTCCCTTGCGGCAGTTGGTGTTGCCCGCCTACGATTGGGTCGTCAAAGCAGCCCACGCGTTCAATGTGCTGGACGCCCGCGGAGCAATTGGTGTTACGGAGCGGCAGCGCTACATTTTGCGTGTTCGTACACTGGCGCGAGCGATCGCTGCTGCGTACCTCGAGCAGCGCCAATCATTGGGCTTTCCACTGCTGAATCAATCCAGCTAGATGGCGATTGTTTCCACCACGCCGAGCAAAGGTTCGGCCTGGGCCCAGGGGGGCGCTTGCGATTACGGCACGCGCAGACTGCGCTTTGGATCGCTAGCAGCAAAACATTTCACCCAAATTAAGGACGAATTGACCAACCCAAGCGCCCTTCGTGGGGCGCCGCAGCGACCTAGCCTGCGGGGCTGAAAGTTCAGTGTCACGCGATGGGGGGTCACCCCTGGTTCAAAATCTCGATATCCTTCGCGGAGGATGTTATCGTCCCCCCAGTGCTGTTCGTTATTGAAACCAAGTGCGTCAAAATGCAGGCATTTGTCGAGATTCAGGCCAAGCCGGCCTGGGGTACTTGGTGACAGTGCAAGATTGCGCGTTGCGAAGCACGTAGTGTTAACGAGAGATTCTGTCTATGCGAATTGCTCTTTTGACTTGGGAATCACTGCACTCAATCGCCGTTGGCGGCGTCGCCGTTCACGTAACAGAGCTCGCGGCTGCGCTTGAACGCAAAGGCCACGAAGTGCATGTCTTTACCCGCATGCGTTGGGCGGGCGATTGGCAGTACGTGAGAATTGATGGTGTTCATTATCACAGGGTACCGTACCCAGGCGCGAACGACATCGTCGACGATGTCAACAACATGTGCAGGGGTTTCGTCTCGGCCGTCTTTGCAACTGAAGACTACATGGGTGCGGGCTTTGACATCGTTCACGCCCACGACTGGATGGCTGCCAACGCCATGGTCTGGATCAAGCAAGGCCGCGGTAGAAAGGGGATCCTAACGATTCATTCTACCGAATATGGTCGCAGCGGCAATAATTTCTACGGCGGTCGGTCGAAGCGCATCATGGATCACGAAAGGCACGGGACGTACTGTGCTGATCGCGTGATCGCCGTCTCTTGGGCGCTGAAAAGCGAAACTATGTGGATCTACAACGTACCTGATTGGAAGGTATGTATGGTCTACAACGGAATCTCATTCAGGGCATTCGATGGCTATCTCGACCCTGCCAGCGTCAAGAGCGGCTACCACATCGGGCCGTTTGACCCGACGATTCTGTTCGTTGGTCGCATTACGTCTCAGAAAGCACCGGATGTAATGGTCGAGGCCATGCCCTACATCCTTCATTACCACCCCAATGCCAAGCTAATCATGACCGGCGACGGTGATATGCGTGGCCATGTCGAGCACCTGGCGCACCAACGCGGGGTAGCTCATGCCTGCCGTTTCTATGGTGTGCTCCCGCGCCAGCAGCTGATTGACCTGTATAAGGCCACTGATTGCGTGTGCGTGCCAAGTCGCAATGAACCCTTTGGCCTCGTAGTGCTCGAAGCGTGGGCTGCTGGCAAACCGGTTGTTGCCACGCACCATGGCGGTCCCTCCGAGTTCGTGTGGCATGACGTAACCGGTTTCAAAATCTGGCCGAATCCAGAGTCTGTGGCTTGGGGCGTTGGTTCGATATTCGCCCACTTCGACCATGC
>CAZCNI010000099.1:0-7019 GCA_964499765.1 uncultured Polyangiaceae bacterium | reverse complement strand
ACATCGAGACCTACCTTAACTCGAGCGGCCCCATCACCGAAGTCGAAACGAAAAAGAACGCCGGATCTAGCGAGAAGACCGAAAGTGCTGCCGCACCGGGATCATCGAAGCGAGTCCGCACGCGCCGATTATCGTAAGAGCGAGCCCCGAATGGCCGCGCGCGGTCAGCTCTGCCAAGGAAATGCTCCGGCTCGCTGGTGTCAACGGACCTTATGCGCTCGCGATGGGCGTCAAGGCGTACAATGAGCTCACCGCCGACGGTGACGACGGCTATCCGCTCCGCAATCGCATCGAAGAAAGCCTGGTCGACGGCTCGCTCGTATGGGCGCCAGCCTTGGAACAAGGCGCCGTCCTCCTGTCCACGCGCGGCGGAGACTATGAGCTCACGGTCGGGCAAGATCTATCGATCGGTTATGCGGCTCACGACCGCACAGAGGTCGAACTGTATCTGACTGAGTCGTTCACATTTCGCGTATTGGAAGGCAAAGCAGCGATCTTATTGCAACGCACGACCGAGAGCGACAAGTAATATCGAGCGGGTTCGAGTCTAGCTATTTTGGTGCCTTCATTCCGAATCCGGGGTACAGCCAAGTTATGGGTAGGGGATATCTTGCAGATCAGGAAATCGAATCGATTGCGGTGAAATGCAACGCTGAATCGAATCGGACGCGGTGACGGAAGCGGTGGATGAACACGCGGTGGCGGACGAGCTTGAGGCGACTCAAGGCGGCGAAGAACCGCCGTAGCGCGGCCTACATTACCGACTTCTCAAAGTGCATAGCGCAAATAGATATAAGACTCGTGGCGACGTACGCTCAAAAGCTTCAGAGAACGTCCACCTAAATCGAACCCTTCGACTAGTGATTTGCGTTCGTCGCCTGCCCGCCTACCGAAAAGCCGCGGCGAGGTCGTGAGAAACAGTTCGTCGATCAAGCCCTCTTCGAGCAGTTGACCGACTAGCGAAGGCCCGCCCTCGGTGAGTATTACCTGCAAACCCTCAGCGTGAAGCAGTTCCAGCAAAGAGTGGCCATCAAAGCGCTTGCCGCTAAGCACCGCTATCCGTGCACCGCTCTGAAGCTTTCCCCGAAGATGCGTTTCGCCTTGCGGCGAGGTGATGACCAAGCAGTCGCGGAGCGCCGGTTGCGTCGGATCGATTTGCCCCGATGCGGTGACCACGACCAAGAGCGGGTGGGGCCGCAAGCCCAATTGCTTGCGCAGGTCGGCGAAGTGCTCGGCAGCCGCAGGGTACACGGTCTCGGGGTACCACCAATCACCGTCCGCCTTGCGAAAATTACTGGCGCCGATCAAAACTGCGTCGGCAGCAGCTCGCAGCAGCGCCATAGTGAAACGATCGGGCTCGTTATCACCGCTGATAACTCGGCCCGATTCGCCCGCTCCGGCAAGGGCCACCACGCCGTCTACCGACGAGACGAAGTTTGCATACAGCTCCGGACGGGTGAGGCCAAAATCGCCGCCGTACGTCGCCATTAGTGCCGCGGGCAGCCCGAATATTGGGAGCCCGTCGCGCTCAAAGAGCCGTTCGAGCGGTTTCATTTCCCGAGTTGTCGGGCGGCTAGTTCTTCCATCGAGTAGGCCAGCTTTACGTCTAGTGCCGTGATCCCGCCGGAGTCGTGGGTCGTGAGGTCGATGCGCACGGTGTTCCAAACATTGAACCATTCGGGATGATGGTCCATGCCCTGGGCGACCAGCGCTGCGCCCGTCATAAATCCAAAGGCGGCAACGAAGTCGGCAAATTTGTACTCGCGGTGGAGCTTGCCGTCCCGATTCTCCCAACCGGGAAGGTTTGACAACTCGACCGCAATTTCGGAATCGCTCAACTTAACGGGCTTTGGCGTCGACATGGGTTCACCTCGGTGACGATTCTAGCCCATGCTCGCCGAATAGCTCTCAACGTTTGCAATTATCGGTGTACTGAGAGTGCCCGCTCGCGAAGTCACGGTTTCATGACGCCAGTCGCCCTGCCCGAGGTTACGAAGCCTCGATGAGCGGACGTCGGAGTCTCGGACAGTGCGCCGTGCGCTGTGTTCGGCTGTTTGCAGCCACTTGACAGCCGCTCCGCGTCAGAGCACGTCATAGCGTGACCTGATAGGCGAGGTATCCCTGGAACAAATTGTCACCGACGATGCTACGACCCGCTGAACACAATATGTGATGGTGTTCTGTAAGATCGATGACGAACCCGATATTGAAACTCACGTTACTTCTTCCATTGATTTGGTCGGCGGTTGTATAGAAAACTTCACCACCCAGTGTGATCAGAGCCGAGAGGCGACGCTGAGCTTGCCAACCCAAGTACCAATAGTTGCGATTGGTTGTTCCAGCGTTGACCCAGTAGCCGCCGCCACCATAGGTGGTCCAATCCCCGAAACTCTTTTGGAACCAGAGCGGAATGAAGACGTGCAGATGCCCCGTGCCCAGCCCTTTTGATTCGTCGCCAATAGGCAATTCGAACATGGGAAATGTCCCCACCATCGGTCGGTAATCGCCTTCTTGGATAAAACGCAATTTAGCGCCGAGTTCAACGTCACCTGGACCATAAGCTATGGGGCCACCACTTGGCCTCGCGTACGCGAGTGGCGCGATTGCATGGATCTGGAGGTTTTCCATCGCTCCGTAGTTCACCTCAATATGCGGTGCCGTTCCCGATGCACCACGGCGGACGATTGCATCTTGAGTAGCGAGGTAAAATTCCCAGTGGCGATATTCAACCGGCTCGGGATCATCCGTCACATAGGGTGGCCCCGCTTGCGCAAAGGAGGGAGCGAGTACACCAGCGAGCAAAGCTGCCGAACACCAACGGTGTGCCGTCATTGTGTCCGTCGCCTTGCCACGCTGACTAGGCCTACGCCGAGCCTTAGCCCCGCATGGCCCAAGCAGCGGCGGCACCATGCCACGTCCCGATCAATCATGGCGAATGGGCGGCAGGTCCAGCGAACACGGTAATCTTGAGATGCAAGAGACAAGGCGATTTCGCGCAATGGACGACCTGACAGATTCTCGCGGCAAGCAGGCTCAGACATCCGCGTCTTTTTTGGTGCCCGCCAATCGCGCGTCGAAGGACAATCGACCAGCGCCAACGACAAGCAGAAACACAGAGCCCAACAACATGGCCCAATCTGCCCTAGACTCATGCGCCGTGGTCCAGAAGCCACTCTTTACAAGCATCGGAATCTTTGTCGAAGTGATCGCAACAAGTATGTTGATGATCATCGGGATGGCGGCAAGTCGAGTCACAAACCCCAGGACTATTAGTAGACCACAGCAAATTTCAAAGGTACCGACGAACGGGGCCATGAACTCAGGCCAAGGAATTCCTATCTTTGTGAATCGACCAACGCCGAGTGCTGAGGGAAACAGGAACTTCTGGACGCCTTCAGACAAGAATGTCCCCCCAACGATGAGTCGAACGAGCACTGTGATTTGAGGAGCATCGGTTGCAAGCATCCCACTAAATCTTCGCAATACGCTCATGTGCGGTCTCCTTCGCTATTGAGTATCGGCTCGTGATATCGCTCCACGCGGCTCGCACAGCCGTGTTGACTAGCGCGCGCAAGTACAGTTTCCGAAGGTGATGGTCCCATGAGTCCCCTCATCAGCGCCGCTCTGCAAAGCCTGTGTACCCGAGCAGCGTCGAGTTCGTGACCTTGAAACGAAAATCTGGCGGAACGACTCGGGTGACAAGCATGCGGAAGAATGCTTTGGACCATACCACCGGGGCGGAACCGTGAATCTCGATCACACTGAGACCATGGTTCGCGCACATCGCGCGAAGCTTTGCGGGCTTTACGAATAGCCGGAGCAGATGCATGTGGGGCGGCGTATTTTTCACGAACCACTCGACGCCCTTAATCACGACAAGCCATGCCAGTAGATTGCGATTGAAGGTATGAAAGAAAAACGTGCCCCCAGGACGGAGCACGCGCGCGGCTTCCGCTACAACCCCTGCGGGATTTTCGACGTGCTCCAAGAAATCCATAGCAGAAACTGCGTCGAAGGAAGCTGCTGGATAGGGCAATGCCAGCGCATCACCGACATCATAGCGAACCCTATTCGTTTCGTCGTGACTGCGCGCTATGGTCAGGCTCGCGTCAGATGCGTCGATCCCAACCACGTTGAAGCCTTCGCGAGCCAGTGCATTAGAAAGAAACCCAGCGCCGCAACCAATGTCGAGTAGGCGTGATGTGCTGCCATGGCGCTCGCGCAATCGAGACACCACCCATGGATTGCGAAGCCTGGACTCGGCGCGCAGCAGTGCCACCGGATCGTCATCGGCGCCGTACCAGCGTTCGCCGAGCTGATCGTAAAGCTGGTTGTTTATGGGGATCAAGGCGACCTCATCCATGTCGTGTTCCAATAGAGGGTTTGGTACAGTCCAAAAGCCAAGGTGAAAGCCCCCTGCACGAACATCAGGGTCCGAGCTTCCCTCAGCCACAAGAAACCCATGCTCGCGAGCACAATCGGGTGTAGCACGAAGAGTAGCGCATGGACCCAATGTTCGAGAGGCTCACAATACTTCGCGTGCACAATCTCGTCCTTGGTCACAAAGAGGCATGAGAACAAGGCCAACGCCACGTAGGTGCGAAGCGACGCGGCGGTGAGTGGAAACGCTAGAGCGACTGCGTAGCAGCCAAGCACCGTCAGCGTGTCGAGGGGGTGACCAATACGCTCCCATCGCGGGAGTCCTCGTCGTCGGTGAAAGTAGAACTCGTCGACCACAGTGACCAGCCCCTGCATGCCGAAGGGAACGGCGGCCAAGAGCACCGTCATGCCATGGTCTTTCGCATCACGGCGCCACACAGGGTGAGGCCCGGTCCGAACGCGGCGCTTATGATGATCTGCCCGTCGGTCACGTTGTCATCAGCCATCATTTTCATCCAAACATGAGGCAAAGTGGCCGAAGACATGTTGCCGCGTGAAAAGAGAACCTCGCGACTGTGCTCGATTTGCTCGTCACGGAGGTCGAGTAGGCCTTTTGCGCCGTCGAGAATCTTTGGCCCACCCGGATGGATGGCGAACCGCGCTTGGTCACGCTCGGTTGAGGTCAGGCTCGCCCGATTGCACAACCTGTCTATGAAGGTCCCGAGCACCGAATTCAAGCGTTCTGGGATATCGCGTGCCAACGTCATCTGCATGCCCCAGTCCGAGCAGATCCATTGCATGGATTCGCTCGAGTCGGGGATAACGTCCTCGGCTAGGGCGAGTAGCTGAAGAGCCGGCGCGCCGCTTCGGGCGGACGCGTCGCAGACTGTATAGGCGATGAACCCATCGGCAAACAGCGTTTGCACAACGAGTTGCTCGGGCGTGTGAATGAGCGGATTCAAGTGCAGTGTACAGAGCTCGGTGTGAACCACGTCGACTCGACGCGGACCGTCAGGGCGCATCGCGGCCGGGGCGGAAACGAAGCCTCCCGCGATGCGCAGCGCCGGAAGTGAGGCGTAGCAACCCATGTGATAAGCTTGAGTGACGCGGGTGTGCCGTCCCCAGCCCCGCGACGACACGAGACGTTGCGGGGCGCTCGGCGAGGTGTAGCCGGTACAAGTGACGTGCAATAAGTCCGACGGCGGGCGATCTTCCTCGGCGTAAAAGCGTTCGAAGGCCCCGGCCGCAACGTCCCCATAGAGCCGCATGCGGCTCAACATGCCTTCACCCTCAGGCTTCTCGTCGAGACGGAAGATTCGCATATCGGACCAGGAGGTATGAGTACCCTCGGCGAACTCCACGCCGCGCGTCGCAATCTTGTCCGCGCTACAGCCAAAACGAGCCAAAGCATGCGCGATTCGCACTCGAAACCGGCCTTCGTCGAAGTGCGTCCCATTGCGCTTTGCTAGCGTCATTTCCGCGCGCGTGTGCGCTTCGACGAGCCAGGTCACCGTTTGTGCTTGGGTCAGCGTGTGCGCCGGGCTGAGCGCACGCAAATGGGTGACGAAAGTTTGGTTGGGCATTGGATCTCGGCAAATTGCACCTGACCTCACGGGTTCGTGAGTATCAGCTACGAGTGCGTTTCGGCAAGGCGACCTCAGGTCTTACCAAGAAATGCAAGCAGATCGGCGTTCAGCTGATCTTTGTGAGTATCTGCGATTCCGTGCGGGGCGCCTGCATAAATCTTTAGGGTTGCGTTCTTGACTAGCTTCGATGAACGGAGGCCCGCGGCGCCGATCGGCACGATTTGATCGTCGTCGCCGTGAACGACCAGCGTCGGCACGTCGAACTTCTTGAGGTCTTCGGTAAAGTCCGTTTCGGAAAACGCTTTTATGCAGTCGAAGGTGTTCTTGTGGCCAGCGCGCATCCCTTGAAGCCAGAAAGAGTCAATCATTCCTTGCGAGACCTTGGCACCGGGCCTATTGGCACCAAAGAACGGACCACTGGCGAGATCCTTGTAGAGCTGCGAGCGGTCGGCAATGGACCCGCGACGGATCTCATCGAACACCTTTATCGACAAGCCGTCGGGATTGGCCGGAGTTTTCAGCATCAGTGGCGGGACGGCAGATATCAGCGCAGCCTTGGCGATCCGTTTCGTACCATGCCGACCGATATAACGTGCCACTTCCCCGCCACCCGCGGAGAATCCAACTAAAGTGATACTCTTCAGGTCGAGCGATTCGATGAGCTCGGAGAGGTCGTCGGCATAGGTATCCATGTCGTTACCAATCCAGGGCTGGCTAGAACGCCCATGGCCGCGACGATCATGGGCAATACTGCGATAACCGTTGGAGGCCAAATGCATCATCTGAGCCTCCCAACTATCCGAATTGAGGGGCCAGCCGTGGCTGAAAACCACGGGCTTTCCGACGCCCCAGTCCTTGTAGTAGATTTGCGTTCCGTCTTTCGTCGTTATCTTGCTCATTGTTCTTCCTCCGGGGCGCTCCTGCGGAGATCTGCCGGTGCGCCATCAACTCTCTATTCCGTCGTTTTGCCGTCGAAGTGCTCGTTGTCGGCCTCGGCTTCGGCACGGGTGTGGTGGACAACGCCGTCTCGATGATTCGGGGGCGCATACAGGG
>CAZCNI010000098.1:0-7020 GCA_964499765.1 uncultured Polyangiaceae bacterium | reverse complement strand
CGGTCACTCGTAAGCACCAATAGCAGGACGCTCTTCTCTTCGCGGCGAGCAAGCAGCGGATGATCCGGCTCGCCCCCTTGCTCACAACGCTCGGCAGCCGCGCGGGTCACTTCTGCTAGCATCTGACCGGTCTTGACCGCGAAGGGCCGCAAAGCCGTGATGCGTTGCTGGGCCCGGTTCAGACGGGCGCCCGCAACCATCTTCATGGCCCGCGTGATTTTCTGCGTCGACTTGACGCTAGCAATTCGATTGCGAATGGTCTTGAGATTGGCCACGATTTAGACCCGCGAAGCGAGGAATTTGTCGGTGAATTCAGTCAGCGCAGTCTTGAGCTCGGCTTCGATTTCCGCCGTGATCTCCATCTTGTCGCGAATTGACTGCATCAAGCCGGCGTGACTGTCGTCGAACGTTCGGTAGAGCTCCTGCTCGTAGTCGTGCAGGGAGTCAACCGGAAGCTTGTCCACGAACCCGCGCGTACCGGCATAGATGAGAATCACTTGCTTCTCGACCGGCTGCGGCACGTACTGATTCTGCTTGAGCAGTTCAGTGAGACGCACGCCGCGATCGAGCTGCGCGCGAGTCGCGGCATCGAGGTCGCTGGCGAACTGCGCAAAAGCCGCCGTCGAACGATACTGCGCCAGTTCGAGCCGCAAACTGCCGGCCACCTTGCGCATAGCCTTGACCTGCGCGTTGCCACCCACGCGACTCACGGAAATACCCGCGTTGATGGCAGGGCGAATGCCCGAGTAGAACAGATCGCCTTCGAGAAAGATCTGACCGTCGGTAATTGAAATGACGTTGGTCGGGATGTACGCCGACACGTCACCCGCCTGGGTCTCAATCACCGGCAACGCAGTGAGCGAACCACCCGAGTAGGGATCCTGCGCCAACACATGACCAGCACCAAGGACCTTCATCGCCTGCTCGGCTTCTTCGTGGCCCTGGCTGCCGAGGTAGTGTTTACCGTCCACGCCGCGGAACTGCGGATCGCCCGCGGGCACCTGGGTGCCTTCCTTTACGATATACCAACGCTCTGCCATTTTCGCAGCACGTTCGAGTAGACGCGAGTGAACGTAGAACACGTCACCGGGGTAGGCTTCGCGACCCGGCGGACGGCGGAGCAAGAGCGACATCTGCCGGTAGGCAACCGCCTGCTTCGAGAGGTCATCATAGATACAGAGCGAATGACGACCGGTATCGCGGAAGTACTCACCCATGGTAACGCCCGCATAAGGGGCGAGATACTGCAGTGGCGCAGCTTCCACGGCGGTTGCGACAACGACTGTCGTGTACTCCATGGCGCCGTGCGCCTGAAGCTTGTCGACCACCTGCGCGACAGTCGATGCCTTCTGCCCGATAGCGACATAGAAGCAGAAGACCCCTTTGCCCTTCTGGTTGATGATCGTATCAACGGCAATCGCGGTCTTGCCCGTTTGGCGATCGCCAATGATGAGCTCGCGCTGGCCGCGGCCAATCGGGATCATGGCGTCAATGGCCTTGATACCGGTTTGCAGCGCCTCTTTCACGGGCTGGCGGGCAATGATGCCGGGCGCCTTGATCTCGATGTTGCGACGCTGTTTGGTCGCGATCGGGCCTTTGCCGTCGATCGGTTGCCCGAGGCAATTTACGACGCGTCCGACGACTGCTTCGCCCACGGGCACGTCCGCGATGCGACCCGTGCGATTGACGATTGCTCCTTCGCCGATGCTCTGGGCATCGCCGAGCACCGCCACACCCACGTTGTCCTGCTCGAGGTTGAGCACCAACCCAAAGATCGAGCCTGGGAATTCGACGAGCTCACCCGCCATCACGCCCTGAAGACCGTGCACGCGCGCGATTCCATCGCCGCTCGTGAGCACGGTTCCAGTTTCCGTAATCTGCGCTCCACGGTCGAATGACTGGATCTGTTGTTTAATGATCTGGGAGATCTCGTCCAAGCTGAGCTGCATAGCAATTGGCTCCGTGTTTTCTGCGAGTTGGGCGCCTAAGCTCTCAAAGGTGCGGGGGGAAATTAAGAAACATCGAAGTTATAACCGGTAAGGGGGCGTCAGATCCCGTCGGGACGTCGCTCACGTCGGAATCTCGAGCAACTTCTGCTCAATCTCCGCAAATCGACCGCGCAAACTGGCGTCAATTACGTGATCGCCAATGCGAGCCACGACACCGGCCATTAGAGAGGGGTCCTGCTGGCGTTCGACAGCGACCTTGCATCCGGTCAATCTTTCCAGCTCGCGCTTGATGGCTTCGAATTGCGTATCGTTCAACGGCTGGGCGGAAGCCACCGTAGCCTTCACGACGCCCGACTGGTCATCGGCAAGCTGCAACAACCGGTCAGCGATTTCAGCGAGCGCATTGATGCGGCCCCGCGACACCAGTACCCCGAGCGTGTTTTTGGCTAACGCACCAATGGCTAAGCGCTCACCAATGGCATTGACCACATTGATGCGCTTGCCTTCGTCCAGCGTGGGGTCACTCATCACGGAGCGCAGTTCAGCGCTCGAAACATAGACGTCAGCAACCCGACGCAACTGTTGAACTACGCTTTGGACTTGATTGCTCTCAGATGCAAGCTCGAGCACGGCGCGAGCGTAGCGATCAGCGACAGCTGAGGAACTCATGCGCGTCCTCCCAAGCTCTTGTTAGGTAACCCTTTGAGACTACCGATAGCCTCTTCGAACAAACGATCCTGGTCACCGGCGTTCACTTGACGACTGACTTCTTGCGTTGCCAGTGCAAGAGCGGCCGTAACTACATCGCGCCGCAACTGTTCCTTGGCCGATTCGAGCTCGGTTTGGATCAACCGCGCAGCATCGCGCTCCATGCGTAACCGGCGCTCTTCCGCTTCACGCAATACGCGCTCACGCTCGACTTCACTGGCACGTTGCATTTCCGTCTTGATGCGCTCGATTTCCTCGTCAACGTGACTGAGCTTGGACTCGAGCTCCGCTAGGTGTGCTTCAGCCTGTGCCTTGACGTGAGCCGCCTCCTCCATGCCTTGCACCAGACTGGCCTTGCGCTTCTTGAGCGCAATCGGCAGTTGCTTCTTGGCCACCACCACGATCAACCAAACCAGCACCAGCCAGTTGATGAGCGTTGCTAGGAATGGCGCCGGCATGCCTTTGGGGCGAAACAGCAGGCTCGGTTCGGGGTTATCACTCTCAGAGATGAAACCCCAGTACCAGTTGATATCCGAGAAACTGAGGTTCTCTTCCTCTTGGTGGCCCGCCGTAGCGTGCTCCCCGTGACCTTCCGCGGCACCATGCTCCGCTACTGCCTCAGGCGCAACCTCAGCTGCCGGATGCCCAAGAGGATTCACCGCGGGCGCAGCTTGCTCGAGTGCTACCGGGTGGGGCGCCTCGGCTCGTTCACCTTGCGCAAACAACGGGTGAGTGACGCAAAGACCAACAGCAGCGAATGCAACAACTGAGATCAAGCGCCTCATACGACCTCCCGCCCGAGCACTCTGGCACCGATCTCTTTGGCAACCTTTCGGCTGTAGGCATCGAGCTCGCGGCGGATCGTAGCGACTTCGGTTTGAATTTGGCTGCGACCTTGCTCAACGATGCGCGCATTGGCTTGACGTGCCTTTTCCACGATCTCCGCTTCGAGGTGCAAGGTCTCATTGCGCAAACGGTCTCGATCAGCAGCCGCCCCGCGCTTGACCTCATCGAGCTTCGCCTCGTACCGATGCAGCAGCTCTTCAGCCTTTTCTTGCATCGCACGTGCGGCACTGCGTGCGCCCTCGGTACGCCGCTCGCGCTCCTCGAACAGGCGCAGCACCGGCTTGAAGAGCAGCGGCGAAAGCACCAACATGAGGAGCACGAACACGGCCATCTGCACCAAGACCGTGCGATCGATGTCCATCACGACGCCGCCCGACGCGAGGAGCGTGCCTAGTGGCCTCAGGGGTAACCCTTGAATGGCATTGACTGCTGTCACGAATTTGCTTCCTCTTCACCGACACATCGGGTGTCGGGCCGATCGAAAGCCCAACTGATCTGCGCGCTCGCTCGTACCATTGCCGCAAGTGCGTGTCTAGAGCCCCAAATCAGCGATTTGCCAGAGTCTTCCGCTGGGTGATTCCGCCAGCCAATCGTCCGTCCAGGGTTGCGCAAGTCCTTGGATGCGAATCACTTGTTCCCGAACATCTTTGCGCATTCCCGCATAAGCCCGCTCCGAGCTCGGTTCCCGAGCGTCGGGCGCAACGTCAAGAAGTGGCAAGAGGGCGAACCCACGCTCCGTTAGTCGCGGGTGTGGCACCTGGAGACCAGGTTCGTCGACCCTGACCCCTTCAATCCAAAGCAAGTCCAGGTCGAGTTGGCGTGGACCCCAGCGTACAGTGCGGACGCGGCCATGGTGAAGCTCAATGCTCAGCATCTCTTCGAGCAGGGCTTTCGGACTTAGGCTGGTGCAAAGAAGCACTGCCGCATTGAAATAGTCTGGCTGAGCTGGACCTCCGATCGCGGCAGTCTGGTACAGGTTCGAAATGCACTGAATTCGACCGAACCGGGCAAGCCGCGTCACAGCGCTCTCGAAAGCTGCAATCGCGTTGCCGATATTGGCACCAAGGCCGATGACGCAGCGACTTTCAGCCAACACCCGCAAGGTGTGACCGCGGGAAGCACTGGAAGCCAGGTTTCTCGGCTGAGTTCGTGCTAGATACTGTTCATGTTGCAATGGCTGGGACTGACGTTCGGAGAATTTTTCGTCGTCGTGGTTCTGACCTTCTTCATTGTGAGCGCCAGCTACTGGCCAAAGGCGGGCGCATGGCTGGCAGAGCAGTTTCTTGCGAGAAGCAAAGAAACGACGCCGAAAAGTGTGGACAAGTAGCCAACCTAACTAGGCTCGAATAGACTGCCCTAGGAGCCGTATTGTTGTCTGTGCCGCCCGCCCTAGAACCCCGCAAGCTGCCGGCCGATCCCCTAGTACTCGTCAGTGACACATCCACTGAGGCAGAGCGACTCATTGCATGCCTCCGGGCACGGGGCTTTCGCGTGCGCGACGTGCCCATGCTGCTTCTCGCCGGGCGCGTTGAATCGCAGCAACCTGGCCTCGTCGTTTGCGACGGTGAAGCGCCGAAGTTGGTGGAAACCATCAAGCGCATTCGTACCGGAGAACACGGGCAGAAAGTCGATATCCTGTTGCTGGGAGGCGACGTTGAAAACTTAACTGCGCCGCTGAGCGGCGCGCTCGACGAATTGCCGTCTCATCAATTCGAACGCCCAATTGACGTGTACTCGATTTTGCAGGCCATCGAGGAGCGAGTTGGCAGCCCAGAGCATCGACAGCCGCTGACGGCTGGAGTTTCCATGGCGTCACTGCCGCGGCTACAGTCACCCGCTTCTGTCCCACGCCACGACTCTGCCCATCCACACCTCTCGAGCCCACTGCCCCCACACCGATCGAGTGGACCTGCCACCAGCCTGCGCGCGCCACCGCCTCGTTTGGGACCTTCCGAAAACGCCGTCGCCCCTCGGCCAAATACGAATCAGCCAGGACCGCTCGAGGAATCAGGACCGGTGCATCCGACGCCTCAGTTCCCAGTGGCACACGTCAGTCGGGAACTCGAGACTTTGCTGGAAAACGCTGAGCAGAAGCTTGGCAACAGCAGCGGTTCGCTGCAAGCGCCGGCGTCTATCCCAGAGCATCTGAGTCCCGAAGCCGAACTCAACGCCATTCTGCCGCCGGACGTTCTGGCCGCTTTGGATGAACCGCTGCAACTAGATGACGCCGACGATGCGAGCAGCCCAGGTACGTATCCCGGCGAAAGAGCGCGCTCGCGGTCGAATACGCCGTCGGCGTTGCCGATAGACAAAGACACCGGACGTATCGCAAGTAGACCCGGTACTTTCGCTACTGCTGGTACGGGCAGTATGGCGCCACCAGGCCATGGGACACTTGCCCCCACAACACCCGTTCCCGCGTCGAACAGCAGCTTCGTACCAGTCCCTTCTTTTTCGCCGTCGACTTCAACCAACATCTCGTTTGGCGAGTCACTGCCACCAGTCACTCTACCTCAGTCCTTGCCGAGGACAGACTCGACACCAGAGCAGGATACGGACGCGCCCGTGGCGACATTGCCGCCGCAGAGGCGCAGGACAGAAGCCGAGGCTGCGGCCGGCGAAGTGACGCCGCATCCGTCGATCGAGCCCGAGGATATGATTTCGACAGCGCCGCCGCTCGTTCCGCCGATCGCCCCCCCTGCGCGACTGCCGCCCGCTCTCAAAGACCTCTACGAACCTTCGATGCCTATTCTGTCGCAGCGCGGCCGAATGGCGTCGGACATGTCTGATCGAAACACGACGCGTCCGGCGCCTGCCGCCCTGCCCCCGCCTCCGCCTGAACCCACACCGTCGATACCATCGGCGCTTGGTCGGGGTGACGTTTTGCGTGCACTGGCAGAACTCATTCGCTCGCGATTCTCCGGCGCATTCGCGGTTGAAGACGAACAAGGTGTGCGCAGAGTCGTTCTGCGTGACGGTGACTTCGTTGTGGTGGCCTCCGGGATCGAGGGCGAATCATTGGTTGCATTCCTCATTCAGCGCGGGGATCTGAATGCAGAGGCGAGCCGTCTCGAACGTAAGCTTCCCCAGTTCGGACGTCATGCGGGTGCAGCCTTGATCGCCCACGGACACCTAAGGCAAGATGAACTTTGGCCGGTACTGCGCGCGCACGCAGAGTGGCTTCTCGGACGCACATTGGCCGTCGAGAGCGGGTCGGTGAATCTGGAAACTGAGTTACCCCCACGCCTGCAAGCGGAGCCAGCCGTGTTTGGCGGCACCACTGGCGCTGAGGTGTTGATTGAAACCGTACGACGGGTGATTGCGCCCGAACAGGCTCTCATCAACTTGGGTGGACCCCGCGGTCGTCTAGCAACCGGTCCCTCGCGACAACTGCTCAGTGAGTGCGCGCTTGAGGGACTTGAGTCTACAATCGTGGAGCAATGTGCTGGCAAGACCGTGCAAGAAGTGCTGTCGCAAGCGGGCACCAACGACTTTGCCGCAGCGCTCTTGGCGTTGG
>CAZCNI010000097.1:0-7141 GCA_964499765.1 uncultured Polyangiaceae bacterium | reverse complement strand
GGCAAGTCAGCGCGCCTATGCCGATGCCCAGCAACATCTATAGTGCGCCGCCTCCGAAGGCTGCGCAAGCCTCGGCTACGGCTCCTCCGCCTGCCTCTGCAAGCGCAGCGATAAAAATGCCGATGCCCCCGGAAGGCGATTGCGTGAACGAGTGTCGCTTACAATGGGAAATCTGTTCGCCCATCTGCGTCGAAGCTTCTGCAGCGGGCAAAAAGCCGCACCAGTTGGTCGTCAGTGATGCAGGCGTTCCCAGTCAGAAGAACTTTAAGGAGAGTTGCGCAGCTTGCACCGCAACTTTCAAGGCCTGCATTCGGCAGTGCTTTCACTAGGCGACCCGCGCGGGGTTGCAATGCCGATCAGGAGCCAAGGGTGGCCGAGTAATCGGACGAGCAAATCCCGGGGACACCCGCGCGGAGCTAGTTGTCTTACGCCCGGCGCTCGTTCACCGGCCACGAGCGGAGCGTTTTTGGGCACGGCCTGGATCACAAGTGGGTGCAGAACAAAAAAGCGCCAGAAACACCTGCAATTCGTTCCGTTTGCTTCAGCAGTCGCTTTGCAGCGAGTCCGTTCGTGTACCGTGCTGAAGGGCGAGAATTTGACGAATGGCGCATTCTGGAGGTAACCCCTAGATCTGCCTACGGCAGTTTCCAAGTATGACCACCGCGGTTGCCCCTCTTCCTCGCGTCTTTCGTCCACAACGCGCCATCCCTACAGATGCGGTGCGGCCTACGCGAGCCGAAATCAATCTTGGTCACCTAAGGCACAACCTTCACGAGGTGCAAAAGGCCGTCGGTAACGTGCCGGTTTGGGCCGTGCTCAAGGCGGATGGATACGGGCACGGCGCCAAAGCCGTGGCGCGGACCCTGGAGCGCGAGGGCGCGGCGGGTGTATGCGTCGCGCTGGTGGAAGAGGGAATAGAACTGCGGGAAGCTGGCATCCGAATTCCAATCCTGGTCATTGGTGGGCACTACGGTCGGGCTTGGAGCGACGTGATCGCTCACGGTCTCACCCCAATGCTGCACGATCCCGACCAAATAGGAGCCTTGGCTGAGGAGGTTCGTTACCTCGGTGTCGAGCACATCGACGTTCACGTCAAGGTGGATACTGGGATGGGTCGCTTGGGGATCACCTCACGCGACCTACCGCACTTGATTAGCGGCCTTGAGAAGCATCCCGAGGTGCGTCTACAGGGTCTGATGACGCACTATGCCTGTGCCGATACATCAGACGCAGGGCATCTCGACGAGCAATATGCGGCATTCGAGGCCACGACAGCGGCTCTTGCGCGGCGTGGGCTACAGCCAACGTGCCGGCATGCAGCTAACAGCGCTGCCGTATTTACGGGTCGCAAGCACCATCTTGACCTAGTTCGGCCAGGAATTGCGCTGTTTGGTATTGCTCCAATGCCAAACCTCGGTGTCGAATTGTTGCCCGCCATGCGGCTGCGCACGGAAGTCATTGCTCTGCGGGACATCGAAGCGGGGGAGACGGTTGGTTACGGAGCCACTTGGACGGCAAAGCGAAAGAGTCGCATTGCCACCATTCCGGTTGGCTACGCAGATGGCCTGTCACGTGGGCTGTCTAATTGCGGACATGTGCTCCTGGCAGGCAGTCGGGCCCCCATCGCGGGTATCATCAGCATGGACATGACCATTGTGGATGCAACTGACATCGACGGTATCGCGGTTGGCGAAGAGTGCGTTGTCCTTGGGTCTCAGAAAGGCCGCCTGGGTTCCGCATGTATAACCGTTGAAGAGATCGCGACCCAGCTTCAGACAATCCCCTGGGAGGTGCTAACTAGTATCTCTCGCAGGGTGCCCCGATTCTATCGCGAGCCATGACCGCGTCGCAATGCTCGCTGTGGTCCGCATTGGTGGGTTGATCCCGCGGCGCAGAGGCCCCATGCTACGCCGCCCAGTCGACGCTGTCTGCTCGCCTACGGTGGCTGACTGAACTGAACCACGGGCAGTCCCCAAATAACTCAACGATTTTCGGAGCAAGCAATGCCACGTATAGTCTGTCTCGATCTTGAGGGTGTATTGGTCCCAGAAGTCTGGATCGCCTTTGCAGAGGCCACCAATATCCCCGAGCTACGGCGCACTACGCGTGACGAGCCCGACTACAATCGATTGATGCGAGGCCGGATCGAGATCCTTGCACAACACGGCCTGCGTTTGCCTGACATTCAGCGCGTCATCGATACCATGGACGTGCTGCCGGGAGCCAAGGAATTCATGGATCGGCTGCGTACGCAGGACCAGGTCATCATCCTGAGTGACACCTTCTATCAGTTCGCCGCGCCGTTCATGAGAAAGCTTGGGCTGCCGACGCTATTCTGTCACGAGCTCATCACTGACGCCTCGGGGACAGTGACGGGCTACCAGCTCAGAGTTAAGGATAGCAAGCGCTGCGCGGTCAACGCCCTGCGCGAAGTCGGTTTCGACGTGGTGGCTGCAGGTGACAGTTACAACGACACGACCATGCTTTCGGCAGCCAATCGCGGCGTGCTGTTCCGCTGCCCCGACAATGTGGCCGCGGAGTTTCCGCAGTTCAAACGAACCGACACATATGAGCAGCTTTGGCACGCATTGTTGGACTAGGTTCTGGTTGAGAATTCACCATTCCTCAGCGTCCTCCTAGAATTGCGTCGCGAGTCGTCGTGCCCAGGGTTAGGTGCCTGCGCATTCTCTTTCCATTTACTTGCCGGGATTCGCGTTGAACGTCACCCCTTCGAGAGCTTCCGGTCGCTGGTCGCGAACGTACTTCGTCTTCAACTCTGACACGAGCGTATCGAGCGCTGTCTGAGCGCGCGCTTGCCTCAAGTGCTCTACGATTGCCGCTTCATTCGCAGCCAAAGTCGCCGGTTCAGCGGCGACGTGTCCCCGCCGCCATAGGATGGCAAACTTGTTGCCCTCATTGATTGGCTGCTTTGCCATCTCACCATCTTTCAAGCGAGCTGCTGCAGCAAACAACGCAGGATTGACCTGCAACTCCACGATATCGGACTTCCCATCCGCAGACACAAACCCCAGTTCGCCACCGCGCATCCTCGTGGCCAGATCGAGTGATTTCTCCCGCGCCAAATCCCTCCAAGTGTCGAAAGTTGTAGCGTTCTTCAATTTCTGAATTAGCTCTTCCGCGCTTTTCTGATCCGCCGCTAGAATGCGAAACAGACGCAGTCGCTCCGGCTTGTCGAATAGATCGCGATGCGCCACGAAGTAGGCCTTGACGTCACCCTCCGTGACCGGGGTCTGCTTTTCGGTCTGCGACCGCAAACGGGTCGCTAGCGATTGCTGCAGGATCGCCTTCTGTGCCGCCTGTGCGCGCGAACTCGTTCGAACATCGGGGACGCAGGGAGACTGTAACAGGAGCAAATCGGGCACGACCCAACGCTCGATGAACGTGCGCAGCCGTGACTGTGCTGAGGTACCGAGAGCCTGACGCTGAAAGGCTGGGAGCGCTTGCCAGCGCCGCTCAAGCTCCGAAACCGACACTTTGTGCTCGCCCACCTGAACGACGATGGCGTTCGGATCGGCACAGAACGCACTTGCCGCGACCAGAGTCAACCCACCTGTTAGCAGTAGCCAGGCCAACGCGTGTCGCACCTGTCGGTTCTAGGAGGTTGCGCCCTTGCATGCAAGCCGCTCGGCAGATAGGTCAGGCGACTCGTTCGGCACCGACGCCGCTGCTGGCTCGTGCGGCTCTACGGACTGCCGGTCCGAGTACCACTTGCTCGCGACTCGGACGAATCTCGACTTGCGCTAGCCTTTGCATGGTCATCTCCACCGCCGCTGGGTTGCTGTCAATCCCCGTTGCCTTGCGACCGAGGCGTGCGCAAACTGCCACGGTTGTTCCACTCCCCAGATACGGGTCCACGACCCAATCGTTTGGCATAGTCAACGACTCAACTAGTCGAGACAGCAAGGCCTCGGGCTTCTGTGTTGGGTAGCCCGTTCGTTCACGTGCCACCGGTGCAACGATGCTGATATCCCAAACGTCACCGAGTGGAACACCGGGAGTTGCCTCGGCGGTTGTGCTCGAGCACCTTCGCCTCCCCTTCTTGTCATACTGAGCGAGTTGCTTCTTCGTGCCCCAAGTCGCGACCGTAGAAGCGGCTAGGGGCTCGTAGAGCTGGTTGAACTTTGGCTTGACGGTTGCGTCCCGGACGTATCGCAGCAGCACGTCGTGGACTCGCTGGTAGTTGGGCGTTTTTGACGGCCAGCGACGATACCGCCATACGATCTCGCTGACGAAGCACTCTGGCCCGAAGATTTCATCGAGCAGAACACGTGCGTAGTGACTCGTCTTAGAATCGACGTGTAGCACCAGTGAACCGTCGGGACTCAAAAGCTGCCGCGCCGCCGTGACGCGCATCTGCAAATGCTCCAAGTAGCCCGCAAGGTTTTCCCAACGATCATCAAAGGCCAACTCGCTTTGGCGCGAGATTTCTCCAGACTCGTCGCGATGCCGCATGACCCGCAGGTGTTGCCGCCCAGTGAAAAATGGCGGGTCGAGATAGACCAGCGCGGCTTGCCCCGGGTGACGATCGGCCAAACAGCTCAGCGCAACCGCATTGTCACCTTCCACCAGCGCGAATCGCTCGTCACCCGACGAGATTTTCTTCAGCCGGCCTGCGGGAACTGGTGCCTGAGGCAGTTTTCCAGGCCAACTCAGGTTGATCGTCGCGTCCTTTGGCATGCTGTGAAATCGTAGCCAAGATGGATCGACCGCGGGCAACTTCGTTGCGCCTTGTTTGCGTGGGCGCGACGATCAAGGCCCAACGGCCAACCTCAGCTTTAAAAAATGTCCTCCAATGACGTATCGTAGTTTCTGGCTTTGGCGTTGCTACCCCCACGCATTGCCACATGGGGAGCTCGCCAATAGCGAGCATCTGGGTTCGGGGTTGCGAGTCCAGCTGCACCAGAGTACCGATGATTCGAAATGCCCGTTCAATCGCGCATCTTTTCCGGAATGCAACCTGTGGGCGGGCTTCACCTCGGCAATTACTCGGGTGCTCCGCAGCAAGTTCGCGTTAGCAAGCTGGCGCGCGCGATTTGTAGGAAGTTCGACTCACCCCTCGCCATGGGACGCGGGTGTTCAAAAGGCCCTGCGAAATGAAAATCCTTGGACGGGTTCTCGCGCGACTTCTCATAACGGTGAGTGCCAGTGCGTGCCGTCGTGAGGCTGTTGACGAGGACCCCGAGCGATTGGTGAAGGAGTTCATCGAACGCACCAAGAGCGTCTATGGCGACCCTCGAATTGCGCGTGGGGCATTCGAATTCCTGTGGTCAACGGCGCAGAAGAACCTCACGGAGCGGGCAGCTCGCGCGAGTGCACTGGCGAATCGCAAAGTTGCTCCAGAAGAGATGTTGGCGCTAACTAAGTTCTCGTTGCGGTTCGTACCGCGAAAATATTCCGCAGTCGTTCAAGGTGACAACGCGGCGGTCTCAGTATTCGGCGATAGCCAACCGAATGATCGCGCGGACGTTCGTTGTGTTCGCGAACAGGGGCGCTGGCGTGTCGTTCTCGACCTGCCCCCATTGGCACCCATCCAGCGCCGCCCCGATGCCACCAGTGAAGACGAGTAGATTACCGTCTGCAGCAAAAGGCCTCGTTACAGCGCGAATGGCAGCCCTGTTCGAGGGCTTAAACGACAGTGAGCGCGCAGCGGATTGCTGCACGCCCACGGAGTTGGACCCCTTCCGATTAATTCGAGAAGAAGATGGCCTCGATCTCGTTCTTGACGTCTTCTTCAGTTTGCGCGCGGGCGATGGCAATTTCTTTCACGATGAGTGAGCGCGCAGTGTCGAGCATCCGTCGCTCACCAAATGACAGTTGCTTGCTTGCCTTGAGCCGATACAGATCGCGTAACACCTCGGCAACATCGTAAATCGATCCCGTTTTGATCTTGTCCATGAACCCGCGATAGCGGCGGTTCCAAGTCTGAGTGTCGAACCCGATGGTCCGTTCCCTCAGAATGTCGAAAATCTCGCGAATCTCTTGCTCGCTGATGACTTGTCGCAAGCCAACCGCGTTCGCATTAGATACGGGAACCATTATCTTTCGATCGGTATCCAAAATTCGAAGCACATAAAAACGCTGCCGAGCGCCGGCGATTTCCTTCTCGTCAATGCTAATGATTTCAGCAACACCCTGAGCTGGGTACACTGCTTTATCGCCGACTTTGAACTCAATTTCCTGAGCTGGCTGCATGCTTCTCTCCTTTTGCACCCTAATGACAGCGCCATGCCGCGGCGTGATTGAACACGTCGACACAAACAGCGTCATGAGAACTATGAGTCTCTGTTCACCGCGGTTGCGCTACAACACTCAACAGCGACTCATCATTCCGTCTTTCGTACGATGACCTAGGCATTGTTAGCCGCGGACTATCCCGTTTTCAGGTTAGAGGTCGCCAGGCGAGAGACTTTAGTCAGCTCTGCGACTTGTGTCAACTATTTTGTGAAGGTCCCGTACCAGTCCTCAGAATGTAGCATAATTTGGCTGCGGCGTGAGCCGCAAGATCTCAGTCGAGGCGGGCCACCCCATCTATTTCGTAACATTGCGTTTTTCCTGCGCTCATCGAATGGCTGTTTCGGATTACTTCACTATTGTCGAATCCGTCACGGTTGGAACCGCCTTGCTTCCCCCCGCGCGTGACCTCCGCTCGCCATTCATCAACACCTGTGCGGTAACTGAATACTTGAATAGTTGCCGGGTAGTTATCGGCAATTGGCAACACGCTCCCTGAGGGGAGCTTGCGACCCAAAGCGAGTGAGTCGGATGTGGCCCACACAATGTTGCCTTTTTCCATGCAGCCCTCGGCTTTGCTCAAGCCGAGATCATACTCACCACCCGCACAACTTCCAGCGGTAGAGCCCGAGCCTCGACGACGTGAGTGAACCAAGTAGTGTGGATTCACAAGTGGCTGCCGTTACCACTACCACTCCGGACTGCTCTCGATGTCAACGAGCCCCATTGCTCTGAGCCTGCGCGGAACTCCATCGCGGAGAGAGCATCTCTCTTCGTGTCAAGAACAGATCACCTCCCGCACAGTCACCATTTATCACAGAGCGCTACTTGGTAAGACTGCCCAAGTTGAGCATCTCTTCCACATCGGGCTGAATTACCAATTCGACTC
>CAZCNI010000096.1:0-7146 GCA_964499765.1 uncultured Polyangiaceae bacterium | reverse complement strand
CACGCTAAGCTGACGCTGAGGAATGGTGGTCCTTCGACCATTCCGCTGCGTCATCGAAGGACCATTGGGGGGCTCGCCCCGGTCTTCCAGATGCATTGGCGGAAGCGCACATAGCGATCATGTGCCATCTGCAACCAAGTGAACATCGAGCCGTGGGATTGTCAATCGTGCGCGGCTTGCTGCTACTCGGGGGCGCAGCGGTACATTCGCGTGACGGGCGATGATTACGCCCGTCTGGGTGAATTCGCGGCCGAGCCTGCACATTTCATCGGAAACCGGGCCTTCATGCGCATGGAGGCCAACCATTGCGCCGCGCTCGGTTTCGACCCAGCGACACGGACATTCGCGTGCACTATCTACGAGACGAGACCCGAGGTGTGCCGTGAGCTGCAAAACAGTTCGCCCGCTTGCCAAGCGGAGCGGCTCACGAAAGCCGATCTCGTTCTGGTCACCCTGCGATTAAGTGCTGACGGGCGCGCGCGGATTGCTCTCTAGACGCGCGGCGGGAATCTGACACATGAGTGCTATTCCTGGTTCTGTGCCGCAAAAACCAGAAGAACTTCAATCGACACCGCTTACGCAGGTCCATTCATTGGCGCAACAGACACAGACCGAATTCGGAGTGGTCGCGCGTATGCAGACCGGGTAGCCCGCATCAGACTCGCACACTGGTAATTCAGCGGGACAACAAGGCGATTGCTGAGCGCCGCTGGAACACATGCCCAGGCCCCAGTAGTCGCCGGCATCGAGCTGAACTTTGGGGCAGTTGGGGGCTGCACTGGTTTGAGCGTCTTTCGAACAGGCGCTCACAAAAGGCAGGAAGAGGATGCTGATGAGCCACGCGTATCGCATAAGTGCTACTGAGCCTTGCATGGCTCGACTCGGGTTTCAATGGCTGTAGGCACATAACCCCGCCCCGATGTCACCAATCGAGATGGGGCGGGAGCCAGGGGCGAAAGAAGTGAAGCTCAGCCAACGATGCTTGACGACCACGCCAGCGTCCGTTATAACAGACACAATGAAGATCATGACGGACGTCCCGATTCCCGACGCCACAGGCATCCGCTCGGCCGCATCCCCCGTTCAAAGCTGGAAACAGGCGTTGCACGACAAGGTGCGCCCTGATTGGGCCAGGGAAATCGATGTGTTCGAGACGCAGATCGAGCTGCGCAAGCTGGGCAAACTCGACGAAAAGCTATTCGCCGAGACGCGCCTCAGGCGCGGTGCCTACGGCCAACGCTACGACAACGGCAAACGACACGACGGGCAAGCCTCGCAGACGCTCGAATACCCAAGCGGCGATCTCACCAAAGGTCCGGCAACCGTTTGGGACGCGCCTGGCATGCAACGTATCAAGTTGCCCATGGGACACCTGACCGCGGAACAACTCGAGGTGCTGTGCGACGTCGCTGAAGAATACTCGGATGCGATCCTGCATGTGTCCACGCGTCAGGACATCCAATTGCACTTCGTGCACATCGAAGATACGCCAGACTTGATGCGCCGCCTGGCAGCAGTGGGCATTACGACTCGCGAAGCTTGTGGCAATGCCGTGCGCAATACCACCGCTTGCCCAAGGAGCGGGGTCTGCCACGAAGAAACATTCGATGTGACGCCGTACGCGCACGCATTGACCTTCTTTCTGCTCGGTCACCCAGACACGCAGGATTTCGGCAGAAAGTTCAAGATCGCATTCTCGGGTTGCAAGCACAACGTCTGTGCAATGACCAACTTTCACGATCTCGGTTGCATTGCACGGACGCGAGAAGTCGATGCCGAGCTAAAACGCGGATTCGAGTATTACGTGGGAGGCGGACTCGGTTCAGTGCCCCAGTCCGCGCAACTGTTCGACGAGTTCCTCCCAGAAGAGGAACTGCTGCCCATGACGCAAGCCATCAGCCGCGTTTTTGCGCGCCTGGGCGAAAAGGAGAACCGCGCCCGCGCCCGCATCAAGTTTCTGGTCAAAAAACTTGGTATCGAAGAGTTCCGACGCCTGGCACTCGAAGAGCGCGCCACGCTCCGACATGACCCGCGATGGACGGCGTTTTTGCGTGACCTTTCGGTACTCGACGAGCACCCGCTTTTGCCCCCTCGTGAACTCGGCCCGCTTGCGCCCAATCCTGCATTCGACCACTGGCGACGCACCAATGTCCGCCCCCAAAAGCAAGCGGGCTATTTCACCGCAAAAGTTACGCTACCGCTGGGCGATTTCACGCCGAGTCAAGGTCGGCGTCTCGCTGATCTCGCCCGTCGATTTGCGACGACGTCGCTGCGCACCACCGTGGAGCAGAACCTTTTGTTGCGCTGGGTTCCGGAGGCAGAATTGCCAGAGCTACACGCGGAGCTTTACCGGATGGGGCTCAGCGATGCCGGCGCGGATACCGTCGCTGACGTTACGGCGTGCCCAGGTACCGACACTTGCAAACTCGGGATTTCGTCTTCGCGTGGGCTTGCCGGTGAACTTCGGCGCCGGTTGTTGCCGGTGCTGGACTCGCTAGACCCCGCCGCATCAGCGCTGCACATCAAATGCAGTGGTTGCTTCAATTCTTGCGCGCAGCATCACGTTGCGGATCTGGGTTTCCTCGGCGTCAGCCGCAATGTTGCAGGTCGGCGAGTTCCCCACTTCCAGCTGGTCATCGGCGGCGAGATGGTGGAAAACGGACGCGCTTATGGGCTCGCCATCGGCGCCATACCATCGAAACGGGTTCCAGACGTCGTGAAGCGACTCACGGACACTTTTGTGCAATACAAGCACTCCAACGAGAGTTTTGCCCAATTCGTCGCTAGGATCGGCAAGAAAGAGATAAAGAAGATCGTCGAGGAATATACCCACGTCCCAAGCTACGACGAAGATCCCAGCTACTATTCCGACTGGGGCGATCCGCGCGAGTACACCATCGGCGATCTCGGTGTTGGCGAATGTGCGGGCGAGGTAGTGTCTTTTGCGCAATTCGGTCTCGCTGACAGCGAACGTGAAGTCTTCGAAGCGCAGCTACTGCTTGACGAAGGCAAACTGGACCTTGCGCGACAGCGCGCCTACAGCGCCATGGTGCAAGCAGCCCGCACCCTCACCCGCCAGAAGAATCCCAATATTGGCGATGATCCCGACGAAGTGGTGAGCGAATTCAAGCTCCATTGGGTGGACACCCAAGAGTTCTGGGACCCGTTCGCTGGCGGCAAGTTCGCTCAGTACTTGCTGCGCGCGCACACCGAGGCGCGCACGGCCGATGCGACACTGGAGAGCGCGCACCAGTTGATTTCGGAAGCCCAGCTATTCGTCGACGCCGCACACCAGGCACAAGCACGCGCAAGCACAGTTGGCTCTGTGGCAACGCAGTCTACTGCTTCACCTTGAGACGTCGACCCCAACCACCAGAGCGAGCAAGCCGTGAACAAGATTCAAGTGAAGTTCTTCTCTAAGCTGAACGTGGACGCGTTCGAGTACGTGCCGGTGTTCCATCGTTGGATCCGCCAGCATGAGCTCGATGAGCTATTGATCGACGTAGTCGACTATTCCCACGTTAAACATGGACCCGAGGTATTGCTGATTGGACACGAGTCTGACTACGTCATCGATCGATCCTTGGGCAAACTGGGACTGTTGTACGTTCAAAAGCGGCCACGCAGCACGGTGGGCAACCCTTGGCTTGCAGCACTGCAACGCGCACTTCAAGCGGCGATCAAGCTCGAGTCCGAAACGAGCCCAACAGTAGAACTGGCGTTTCGCACCGACGAGCTATCGCTGCGCGTGGCTGATCGGTTACTTGCGCCCAACGACGAGACAACCTACGAACGGCTCAACCCCGAGCTGAAAGACGCGCTCGGAACTATGTTCGGCTCCACGTCATTCAGCTTGACCCGCGCTGGCACGTCTCGTGAGTTGTTCTCGGTGGACGTCAAGGCGCCCGGCGCACCGCCATTGCCCGAGCTGCTCTCGCGAGTCTCCGCGACGCTTCACTAGACTTTAGTGATTGCTAGGGGCACGCACATCGGTACGCGTTAATCGCGGAGGTCAGCACATCCGTCGGGATTTGCACCTTGTTGAAACTGCAAACGCCTCCGCCCATGTAAGTGGCGTCCACGCAGTGGCTTTTCGCGGCATCGGTTCCCGGATCGCAGCTATTCTTGTACATACACATGAGATAGGTCTTGCACCCTGTGGGATTGGAAGCGGTGTCGCACTGTTTGCAAGATGTTGCACCGCCGTCGAGTAGCTTTCCGACGCAGGCAGCCGGTGTGGTTCCGCTGGGAGCCGCGCAAACATTGTTCACGCAATTGAGCGACTTGCAGTCATCGTTGCTTGAGCACCCCTTCGTGTCGGCGCACTGCTGACAAGAGCTGGTGTACGGGTAGCAAGACTGTGTGCAGTTACCGCCACAATCGACGCCGGTTTCGGTGGAGTTTTGAAAGCCGTCCGCACAAGTCGCCGTAGCATTCGTGCAGCTCAGGTTCTTGCACCAAAGGGTGCTCGCACAGTCACTATTGATCTTGCAGGCTTGATTGAGGGCACAGCGCGTGCTGCAAATCTGACCGCCACAATCCGGATACGTTTCATCTTGATTCTGAGTTCCGTCACTACAAGTCGGCGTCGTACAGATATTGGTGCCGGGTTTGCACCAATTGTTCGTGCAGTCGGAATTTGCGACGCACGGCTGACCATCGGGGCAGAGTGTGGTTGGGCAATCCGAGCCACGACAGTTTTTGCCGATTTCGTCGCCGTTCCGGTAATTATCGGTGCACGTGGGTTTTGCGCAGTGTAGCGTGGCGTCACAAACCTGATCTGTGCAGTCCGAATCGACTTTGCAGAGGCTACCGTCTGCACAACTCGGACACGGGTTGGCACCGCCGCCACCGCAGTTCAGGTCCGTTTCATTGCCGTTGATGGCCCGATCCCTGCAGGAGGGCACGGCGCAGACGCCCGTGCCCGTGCTGGTGTCGCAAATCTTACTGATGCAATCCCGATCCAAGAGGCAATGCGTGTTCGAATCACAGGGGTTGCAAGTGGGACCACCGCAATCAATCGCCGTTTCGCCGGTATCTAGCTGACCGTTGCCGCAACCAGGCACCAGGCAAGTGCCGGGAATACAGGAACCACTTGAGCAATCTTTGCCCAGGCAGGAACCGTCTAGGCAATCCGTGTCGTAAAGGCAGTGATAACTATCCGCACACTTGTCGCATTTTCCGCCGCCGCAACCAACGCCGCTGGGGCTCTGATCGGTCTCCGTGCCGTTAATTTGACCATCCGTGCACGTGGGTGGCTGGCAAATATTGCCAGTACAAACCTTGCTCACGCAGTCTGAACCTTGAGCGCAGTTGCTGTTGTCCGGGCATTTGATCGAACAGTTTGGCCCACCACAGTCTTGGTCCGTCTCCGTGCCATTCAGCTTGCCATCTGGGCAACTGGCTGGCGTGCACGTGCCCGTACTTCCAGTGCAAACATCATTGATATTGCATCGATTGCAAAGGCTGCTCTTGCAATCCTCGTTGACCAAGCACTTGAGGTTGTCGTCACAGCGCTTTGGTGAAGTGGCGTCGGCACAAATACCGCCGCAGTCAATATCCGTTTCGGTTTGGTCAACGCGGTAGTCACTGCACGTCGCGGGTGAGCATTGACCGTGAATACTGCAAATGTTCGGTGCACTGCAATCGGCGTCCTTGGCGCAAGGCGAGTCTTGACCACAGGTCGGGTTGGTTGCCGAGGGCCCGATTGGACAGCTTCCAGCGCAGTCGATGGATAGCTCCGTGCCATTCTTCACGCCATCCAGACAGGTGGGCGCTGCGCACTTGTTCTGATTGCACACGCCAGAACTGCAATCGTCCGCCAACTTGCAACCGAGGCCGTCTGGGCACTTGCCGCAACTCCCGCCGCCGCAATTTAGCCCAGTTTCAGCGCCATTCTGCACGTTGTCGTTACAAGACGGCTGAGCGCAAGTGCCATCCGACCCACACACGAGGCTGGCACAGTCCGAATGGGTTGGCGTATCGGCGTCGCAAGGCTTGCCATCGGGGCAGCCGTTGCAGGTGCCGCCACAGTCAATCCACGTTTCCCCACCATCTTGAATGCCGTCTTTGCACAAGGGCGTTTGGCAAGCAAAGTCGAGGCAATTTAGTCCGGTAGCGCAATCGTGGTCAGTCTTGCAACGCTGACTTAGCTGGCACAGGCCGGTGGCGGAACTGGTTGCACAACTACCCCCGCAATTGAGGTCGGTTTCATCGCCGTTGGTCGCGGTATCCGAACACGTGGGCACCTGGCAAACGCCTCTTTTAGTGGTGGCGTCAACGAGACACACGAAGCTCTTGCAATCCTGATCGCTGCGGCAAGGGCCAAGATCGTCGCAGCGCAAGTAAGGGGAAACCAGCGCGCACGTGCCACCGCAATCAAGGCCAGTTTCGTCACCATTGAGTCGCCCGTCCGTGCAACTGGCAGCCAGGCAAACCTTGTTAATCGTATCGCAGTGATTGGAATCGCACGACGTGTCGCCGGTGCAGCCAATGCCGGTACCGCAACGCTTGCACTGGCCCGCAGGGTCACCGCAGTTTAGGCCAGTTTCGGCGCCATTTTGGGCGCTGTCGGTGCAACTGGGCTGGGCACAGTTTCCAGTATCGCAGTTGAGCGACTTGCAATCTTCCTTGATCTTGCAGGGTTGAGCGATATCGCACGGTGGGCAAACAACGCCACCGCAGTCCAAGCCAGTTTCACCGGGGTCCAACTGCTTATTGAAGCATGCGGGATCCCCACACTTGCCCCCCGTGCAAGGTGTGTTGGCTTGGCAATCGCTTGCAACATTGCAGTTCAAGCCCTTGGTGCAGGCTGGGCAAGCGGAGCCGCCACAGTCCTGATCGGTCTCCGAGCCATCGATCTTTGTATCGGCGCACGTATTGACGTAGCAAGTACCCGCGATGCAGACATTGCCCGCGGCGCAGTCGGAATTCTGCGCACAGTGCTTGCTAACGGCACAAGGGAGACAGAGACCACCACCGCAGTCGATGTCGGTTTCCCGCACATCCAAATTGCCATTCCTGCAGGTATCTGGGTAGCAGGTGCCAGTGTTGGTCTGGCAACTCGAGGTTGCGTCGTCGCAGGGGGTAAGGGTCGTGTTATCGATGCAGGTGTTGCCTGTCTTGCAGTCTGCGGTTTGCTTACAG
>CAZCNI010000095.1:0-7189 GCA_964499765.1 uncultured Polyangiaceae bacterium | reverse complement strand
TGGCTACGCCGAGTACCACGGGCACTCTTGCAGGCGCGACGCTTGGGGCACTCTTGGCACTCGTTGTTGGTGCTGGCAATCACGCGCCAGGCACGCCTGTGGTTGCGCTTTGTGCCTTTGTGGGCGCGCTGGTTGCCAGTGCTTTCGTGTTTGCTGCTGCCGGCAATCACCGGCTGCGCACGCCGGACATACTGCTGGTCGGGATTGCCGTTACCCTGGCTGCCACATCCCTCGCCACGGTGGTGGAAGATAGGGCAAACTCACCGGCACTGGTGGCTGCAAGCCGCTGGTCCCTCGGGCATTTGGCTCAAGTCGGCTTTGACCAAATCAGATTGGCCAGCCCAATCCTCCTGGCATGCTGGGTCATTTTGCTCCTGCAGATGCGACCGCTACAGTTGTTGGTGCTGGGTGAGGACTTGGCGCATTCCCGGGGAGTCAATGTCCGGCGAGCGCGGCTGATGAGCATTGGTGCATGTTCATTGCTCGTTGCTACGGTCGTTGCTTGGTGCGGTCCCATTGCATTCGTGGGGCTCATCGTGCCGGCCATTGTGCGATTAGCGCTTGGTGCCAATCAACGAACCGTTCTGGTTGGCTCACTGCTCACGGGTGCTGCGCTTCTATCACTTTGTGACGCCGTTGGCCGACTCATCTCGAGTCAGCACGAACTGCCGGTCGGTGTCGTGACGGCAGCTCTTGGAGCGCCAGTCTTGGTAGCGCTGATTGCATTACGTCCCGCGCATTGACTTGGGTGGTAGGCAGCGCTCACGGGGGCGAGGAATCACTAGGCGTATTGGGCATGACCATTGGGTACAGGGAGCGTGCACCAAGTGACAAGTTGCGTACCTCGGATACCAATTCGCCCCGCGTCCAGGGTTTTCGCAGGGAGCCATCGGTATCTGCAGGAATATCCGAACGAGCCTCGGCAATGACCAGCACCCGGCATTGCGGATACAGGTTTCGGATCTTTTGGACGAGGTCGGCTCCTTGCGCATCCGGCAGTCGAGCATCCGTGATCACGATCTTGGGTGGGGGTCCCGTTAGATTGCTGGCTTCTCCGAAAGTGGCGGCCCCGGTTACGGTGAAGCCCTCTGAACGAAGGGCACTCGTGAGTGCGCGTTGCACTAATGCATCCGGGTCAATCACCAGGACCCGAATTGCGTGCGTGTTGAGAAGCGGCAGGCAAAGCTCGGCGCGCGTGCCGCCGTTGGCTCCCGGCATCAATCGCACATAACCCCCATGGTCATCCATGATACGTCGAGTGATCGCTAGTCCCAGACCAGTACCTTCACCCGGCGGCTTGGTCGTCGCGAATGGTTCGAACAAGCGCTCGGCAATGGCAGGGTCAACTCCCGGACCTGTGTCGTCCACTTGGATGAGAACGTGGTCGGCTTGCGTGATCTGTCGGAGCGTAACCCGACCCCCGTGACCGCTCGATGCATCAATGGCGTTGGATAGCAGGTTCAATAATCCCTGAGCAATTCGTGGCGGGTCGTGGGGCACGGGGCTCGAGTCGATGGGGTCGACCGTGATGGTGACGCTCCGGCTCTTTGCGCGGGGGCGTACCAGCCGAAGCGCAATTTCGATAGCGTTATCCAACGCCACATCAGAAAGCACCACCTGTTCGCGCCGGGCATACCCACAGACATGTTCCACGAACGTGCAGATTCGATCAGCCGCCAGCTCGATGTCTGACGCGCAGGCACTGAGTTCAGAGTCTCCTAGACGATCGGCAACGTCACGCACGTAACTGGCCGACGATTGGACGACAGCCAGAGGGTTGTTGATCTCGTGAGCCATGCTTGCCGCGATGCGTCCGAGTGCTGCCAGTCGTTCGGCATGCTCCAGTTCCCGTTCGAGACCCTGCTGCTGACGAACGAGTTCTCCTGTACGCGCTTCCAGGCTGTGGCGCCGTCGATCAATGTCGGCAGCCTCGACTTCGCGCCCAATCAGCTGAGCAACTTCTGCGACGTCGAAGGGTTTGGGAAGTACGGGTAGACCCGAGCGAAATACGGGGGCCCGTGAGTCTTCGATGAGGTACGCGCGCACCCAGGGGGCTTCGACTCTGACGTTTTGGATTAGCTCGAACGACTTGCCGAGGATCGTATCGACAACGAGCACGGCTGGCGTTTGCTTTGCGCATTCTTCAGCAGCCTCCGCAGTGCTCGCGACCCACTTGACCGGGCGGTTCGCGCGCTGCAGAGCCGAGCTGAGCAGCTCTCCGGCATCCTCATCGGGCGTAACGAGCAATACGGTCACTCAGGAGCTCCAAGTGCAGCCGTAGTGTCTTGTGCCCAGCGGTCTAGTGAGCCATCCGTAAACCAAGACTTTAGCGCTGCAATTGATTGCTCGATCTGCGCAATTTCGGCCTCCTGAAAACCGGTGCCGCTATGCAAGCGAGCTTCAACGACGATGTCGATGGCCCGGCGCACCGTGGCGGCATTCTCGCATCGGTTGGGCAGTTGCTGGTACGCCTCCACGAGCGCCACGACCAAGTCGAGCGTTGCATGGGCCGTCGTGCTCGACTCTTCACTGTCGAACGACTGTGAATCATCTGGCGGCGGTCGAGAAGAATGGGCATCCAGTCGCGGCTGAGTATCGTGTCGCTCCATTGATTCAGTCTGATGAGGCTGTCGCCCGGATTGGCCATCCGTCAGGAGCACTTCAATTCCGTCCGATCCGACTCGAATGATATCTCCAGGGTGAAGTGTGCGCTCCTCGCGAAGCCGCTCGCCGTTCACGCTAGTGCCGTTGCGGCTCCCCAAATCCACGATGGTCAAGCCCGATGCACTGAGTCGCACGGCACAGTGTTGTCGTGATGCTAGGGCGTTGCTGACCACGATGCTGCAATAGGGGCTGCGGCCGAGAATGTATTCCCCTCGGCGCACCGGAAAACGTGTTCCTCGATATCTGAGCCAATACGTTTGCACTTTGGACACAAGTTTCTCAACGAATTGTGGAGAAACGCTAGTGCTATTTCGGGAGGGAATGAATTCCAGGCCGGTTCTTTGATGCTGGTGTCAGCCTGCGCACCCTGCTAAGCGACTTACTCCAGTTGTTGTTGCGGCACCGTTGCCGATCATATCCCATGGGATGGTCATCCCCCCCTGAATCAGGTCAATCAGCCGATGCGGCTCAAAATCGCGAGAATGGCGACGATGAGGTACGCGGAACTTCGTCCGCCGGCCCTCTTCCGCGTCAACGACGACGACGCAGGAGGCGTCCGCGCTCCGAAGAGGTTGGCGATGGTGATGCGAACGACCATCCAACGGGCCTTGAGCTGCCACAATTCGTAGTGAGCGAACTGCCTGCGGCGAGTGAAGCCACGGTCGGCACTGCTCGCCTCAGCCCGACAGAACCGGAGTCGAGCTCCTGCGCTCGGCCGGAGCCAACACGGCACGCCGTTGAACTCGATGAACTAAGTCTGGATGACGACGCGGCCAAGGTTGTCAGACGGCTAACACGCCACGGCTACGAGGCATATTTGGTAGGGGGCTGCGTTCGCGACTTGCTCGTTGGCCGTCACCCGAAAGATTTTGATGTGGCGACCAACGCACCCCCGGATGGCGTGCGCCGCATCTTCAAAAATTCACGGATAATTGGTCGGCGCTTTCGACTGGCTCACGTCCTATTTGGCGGCGGCAAAGTAATTGAAACAGCCACGTTTCGGCGCGCGCCACGCCAGGGTGACGACGTTGATGGTGCCGACCTACTGATACGCAGCGATAACGAGTTCGGACAAGCGCATGAAGACGCGGTTAGACGCGACTTCACGATTAACGGCTTGTTCTACGATCTGCAGCGTCGGGAGGTCCTCGATTGGGTTCAGGGCATGCCAGACATTTCCTGCCGCACCGTCAACACGATTGGATCGCCCGTGGTTCGGTTCCTGGAGGATCCGGTGCGGATCCTGCGGGCCATCAAATTTGCTGCCCGACTCGACTTTGGAATTCATCCCGACGTCTACGATGCCATCGTGCAATGTCGGAGCTCGCTCGCCATGGCGGCACGTCCCCGGCTCTTCGAAGAGGTCCTGCGATTGTTGCGCGAGGGTGCGTCGCATCGGGCCTTCTGGCTCATGTGCGAAACGGGCGTGATGGACGAACTGCTGCCAGAGTTGTCGTCATTTCTTGCCGATGAGCCTGATTCGGGTGGGCTCACCTGGCGGGTCTTGTCCGTAGTTGACCAACGGGTGCGTGACCACCGGGAAGCCCCGTCCGAAGTCGTATTATGGTTTTTACTGCTGGCTGATCCACTCTTGGAAGCGTGTTCCGGCGCTCGCGATCGCATGGTTGCTGCAGGTCGGTTCTTGGACCCCATCATCGATCGCCTCAACCTTCCGCGGCGTGTTGCTGACTCGATGCGCAGAGTGGCCGCCGTGCTGCCGCGCGTTGAATCCGGTCGTGTCGGTCGTGTGAACCGCAGCGCGCTTTGGAATGACGTGCGCCAGATCATTCAGATCCGTCGCATCGCGCAGGGGCTACCTGACGACAGCGGTGAGGCCCCCGAACCCGCGCCACGGCCCGTTAGGGCACCGCGCAAGCGCACCGCCGTGCGTCCGACGATTGAAACCTGACCTAACTGCTTCTGAGTTACGAAGGCTGCCTAGTTCTGGCCGAACAATGCGCGACGGCGAGCGGCATTAAAAGAAAAGGCTGGCTTTCACCGGCACAGGTGAAAGCCAGCCGACGTCTTTGCGAGCAACTCTTGCGTGCACTACGTCGCAGCTCTGTATTGAAACGACGTTCGGGGTTCTATCGGAGTGGTTCTGTGGGATGTTGGCTAGTCGAGAGTCCAAGATCGCAAAGACATCACGGGAGAGGAATATCAATCTCTAGCTCGTTGGGACGAGCAGCCTCCTTCTTGCTGCTCGCCTGTTCCAACCCCGAAGTTGCGATGTCTATTCCTGTCCAGCTTTCACTTTTCCCGGGTCAGCCTTGGGGAGCCGCTGGGGAGTGTTGCCTGCTGCGCAGGAATTCGACCACGGCTGGCACCAGGGAAATGCCCACAATCGCGATGATGACTAAGTGAAAGTTCCGCTTAACCACTTCATTTTCGCCGAAGAAATAGCCGGCGAGTGTGAAAGCCGTGATCCACCCCGTGCCGCCCGTGATGCTATACCCAATGAAGCGCCGAAAACGCATCTGACCGATGCCTGCGACAAACGGTGCGAAGGTCCGCAGGATTGGGGCAAAGCGAGCAATGATGATGGCCTTGCCCCCGTGCCTCTCATAGAACGCTTGGGTACGCAGCAAGTGTTTCTTATTGAGCAAACGACTCGTTTCGCTGACGAATATGCGCGGTCCGATGAATCGCCCAACGGTGTAGTTGGTGAGGTCTCCCAAGATCGCCGCTCCGAGGAGCAACGGAATGATTAGTTGCACGTTAATAGCCGCGACATGCGTGTTTGGGTCCACCATGCTGCAGACAGCACCGACTGCGAATAGCAGTGAGTCTCCGGGCAGGAATGGGGTTACTACCAAACCGGTTTCGCAGAAAATAACTAGAAATAAAACCACGTAGAGCGCTGGCCCCATGGTGTGCGCCCATTGCGGCAGATACTTGTTGAGATGCAGCACTACTTGGATGAATTGGGAAAGTAAGCTCACGGGCGCCTCACCTTCGGGCAGTTGACGTTATAATTGGGCTGGTTGGCCAAAGTAGCCAACGCCGAAGTCCATAGTCGATGCTCCGGGCGTTGGCGAGCGCAGTCGGGCATACTGAGTCTCGAAAGGAAACCCCCCTGATGGGAAGCCTCAGTCTGTTTCATTGGATCGTGCTTTTGGTTGTCATCATGCTTCTTTTTGGGCCATCTCGGCTCCCTAACATCGGTAAGAACTTGGGTGAAGCCATGCGTGGCCTCAAGAACGGACTTGCCGGGATCGACGATGAACCTCACAAGCTGGCGCAACCGAACGCAGAGCCTAAACCCAACGAGCCGCCCAAGCCGACTTGAGCGGCTCGTTCGTCTCGTCGTCCAGTTGCTCATGACATTTCCGTGTTAGCCCATCTTCGGCGCGCATGTTGGTCAGCGGCAGGCTTGTGGGTGCATGACTTTGATGCATCAGTGGTAGGCGAGCTGCTGCGCGATTTTGATTGGGTCTTGCCCCCGCGGAATCGACCGCTCGCGTTGCTACTCACCAATGGCGCCGAGCTTTGGCCCAAGTTCGTGCCGGCATACCGTGCTTCAGTCGCCCTTCAGGCTGCGAGCAACCCGCTCGATGCGTGGATTGAAAGTACCGTCAGTGCGCTACTCGAGCCCATCACCGAGTGCGTTCACGTTTACTACGCCCATCGTCGCTACGGCGGCGGGTTTCTGCCAATGACGCGAATAGCGGAAGTTTGCGGCTACTCAACTACGGCTCCTTGCAACCTCGCGGTAAGACTCGACGTCGGACCCTGGCTTGGCCTCCGCGCTTTGGTGTTGCTCGATGCTGAGGCGCCTGCTCCAATGAATGCCAACCTATCGCCCTGCTCGTTGTGTGCAGCACCATGCCGGTCGCTGTTCGAGCAAGCACTAGCCGGCGAACAGCACGGGGCGGGGGTGAGCGACGTTGCTCCGCATTGGAAGACTTGGCTTGCAGTGCGCGATAGCTGCCCCATTGGTCGGCAAGCACGTTATTCGAACGAACAGATCGAATACCACTACACGCGAAAGCGCAGTATTCTTGACTAGCTTCGTAAGCCCATCGTGTGAGGTCGTGCCCGAACATGCTTCACCGCCGTCCCAATGAATGTGCGAATTTCACGCACACTATACATGGGTCCTGTGGGCTCGCCCATTGGCTGATTATGGGAGTAATCCCAAAATATCCTTGGCAAACGCTTGCAACCTGACCGTGCTTGGGTTCACGCTTCGCCCCGATGACGGAAACCCAATCGAAGTTCCCCGCGGCGACCGCACTCGTCGGTTCGCTCTTGGGGTTGGTGTTCTCGTACAACTCCACCGTGGACTACGCGGCGCACTTGGACCGGCGGCTGCACGACGTCCACTGCAGCTTCATACCCGGCGCTCCCCCGACCGCTGAAGCCGAAGCTTGTCGTGCTGCTATGTATAGCCCCTACTCTGCCATCATGCGTGACTCTCTCTGGGGTGGCATCCCCATCTCCTTGTTTGCAATCGGGGCCTTTGTTTTCTTTGGAAGCTTTGCGCTTTATCTGCTGCTAGCAGGTTCCAAAGCTTCACGTTCCA